>CAMBTF010000134.1 GCA_945870545.1 Akkermansia muciniphila | reverse complement strand
TTTCGATGACATGCCGCCCATGGAAAATTTTCCCTTGTCCTCGCGGACGTGGCGAAAGACGGCATCAATGTCGTCCACGGCGGGGATGAGTTCATCCGTCTCGGGATCGAGCAGGCCATCGACGCTGGTGAGGAGGATGACGCGTTTCGCGCCGAGGAGTTTCGCGACGCGGACGGAGAGCATGTCGTTGTCGCCGAAGCTGAGCTCGCGGATGGCTACGGAGTCGTTCTCGTTGATGATGGGAAGGATGCGCGGCTCGACGAGGAGGCGACCGAAGGTGCTGAGCAGGTTGGCGGCGCGGCCTTCGTTCTGGATGTCCTCGGCGGTGAGGAGGATCTGGGCGACGGTGATATCGAAATTGGAAAAAAGGGAGCTGTAAGTGCTCATCAGGCGCGCCTGGCCGATGGCGGCGCAGGCCTGGCGGGTCTCGATGTCTTTGGGATACTCGCTGAGGCCGAGGGCGGAAACGCCGGAGCCGACGGCTCCCGAGGAGACGAAGAGGCAGCGTTGGCCGGAGTTGATGAGCCCGGAAATGGTGGCGACGAGATGCACCAGTGCGGCGCGGTCGATCGTGCCGTCGGAGGTTTTCGTCAGCACGCCGGTGCCGGCCTTGATGATGGTGAGGTCTGTGGACATGAGGTTTCGGCGAAGCGCCGGGGGCAAAGGGATAAACCGAAGCGGTGGCAGTTGCCAATCCAAAGCTTGGATGGGGCGAGGAACTTCCCCTTGCCCAAACCGGGGGAGATACCTAAAACACCCCTCTTCCAAGCCCAGACATGAAATCAAAAATCCTCTTACTCCTAGTCCTGTTTGTGTTCTCAATCGCTCCGGCGTTCGCGTCCGGCGCAGGGACGGAACCCGCCTACACGGATCTCAAAGGTGGGGGGGAGCAATACTCCAAGTTCCCGAAGCCTCTTGAGCTGTATGGGGAGGAGGAAGGCAGCATGTTCGAGACAATCAAGGCGCGCGCCGCCGAGGATCCGTTCAACGTGGTGGCCACCGTCATATTCCTGCTCGCGATCTGTCACACCTTTGTCGCGATACCGATTGGCAAGCTCGCCCATAAATGCGCTCACGAACATGAGGAGCGGCTGAAACTGCGCGGACCGCGCGACGACGCACACCCGGACGGTGAGCCCGAGGTTTCCTTCAAGGCGACCATCCTCCATTTCCTCAGCGAGGTGGAGGCGGTTTTCGGGATCTGGGTGATCGCACTCGCGGCGGCGGCGACCTATTTCTACAGCTGGCATGATTTTGAGGTTTACGTAAGCAAGGACAAGGTTTTCACCGAGCCGCTTTTCGTGGTGGTGATCATGGCGATCGCGGCGAGCCGACCGGTGCTGCGTTTCGCGGAGGCCCTGATGTCGAAGGCCGCCGCCTTGGGAAAAGGCACGCCCGCCGCGTGGTGGCTGAGCGTGCTGATCATTGCGCCCATTCTCGGATCATTTATCACGGAGCCGGGCGCGATGACCATTGGCGCCATGCTGCTGGCAAAGAAATTCTATCGCTTCAACCCGCCACCCTTGCTCGCCTACGCCACGATCGGATTGCTTTTCGTGAATATTTCCGTCGGCGGCACGCTGACACATTTCGCCGCGCCGCCGGTGCTCATGGTCGCTGGGAAATGGGGCTGGGACACGCTGTTCATGCTGGAGCACTTCGGCTGGAAAGCGGTCGTCGGCATCGTGATCTCCAGCCTCCTTTATTTTATTTTCTTCCGTAAAGCCCTGTTCAATATCGCCGACAAGGCGGACGGATGCGAGGACGGCGAACTTCATCCGGCCTCATGGGTTGAGCGCGAAACGCCGATTCCCGCCTGGGTTTGTGGCGTCCACGTGGCGTTCCTGGGATGGACGGTTTACACCGCACACTACCCGGTTCTCTTCGTAGGTGGATTTCTTTTCTTCCTCGCCTTCGTGATGGCGACGCGGCATCACCAGAACGAGGTATCCCTGAAAAGCCCTATGCTCGTTGGCTTCTTCCTTGCAGGTCTTGTGGTTCACGGCGGCGTTCAGGGATGGTGGATCGCGCCGATCATCCAGACCCTCTCCGACCAGGCGCTGATGCTGGGCGCGACGATCCTGACCGCGTTCAACGACAACGCGGCGATCACCTATCTCGCCTCGCAGGTCGATGGAATCTCGTCTTCCGCGAAACACGCGGTGGTGGCGGGAGCGGTGACGGGCGGAGGCCTCACGGTCATCGCCAACGCACCGAACCCGGCCGGGCAGAGCATCCTATCGCGGTTCTTTAAGGACGGTGTATCGCCGCTTTATCTGTTCCTCGGTGCGCTGCTTCCAACCATCATCGTCTACCTTTGCTTCATCATCTTGCCGAACGGCCCGGCGAAGGAGGAGCTTCCCACAGTGCCCGCTGTTCATGAGGAGGCTACTCCCGGCCAGTGAACGCAGCTCACCCCGCCGATGATTGAGGGGTGGATGCCGCGACGTTCCCATCTAACAAAACGGTCAAGAGGCCTTGACCGGATATCTGCTGCCTCCGCAGGAATGAAAATGAGTGTGAGAGCCGCCGGACGTGAGAAACGTCACATGATCACGATGAACCCAATTATGTTTTCTGCGTGAAAACAGACGCAAAAAATCCGCTATGCGAGATAGCTTGGGCGCCCCGTTTCACTTTGAGGAGAATTTCTGTGTGGCGGAAAGGGCGAAGTTTTCGGGGTCGTACATGGACTCGACCTTGGCGGGCGGGATGTTGACCTCGCCACCGACGGTGCAGCGGGCGAGGTAGGTGAGCTTGTAGGTGCCCTTGCGGTAAACGTGATCCATGAAGAACACGGCGCGGTCGGAGCGGAGCTCGGAGTGGGAGATGTTCCAATCGTTCTCGCTGGTGCGGATGGACTGGCCGCCGGCCTGTGAGGCGAAGTCCGAGTTCACCGCCTCGAAGCTGGCGGGCAGCGGATCATCGACGACAAGGTAGCGGGTATCATCGTTTGGCAAGGTGACGCGGAGGGTGACGCGGATCAGATCGCCGAGGGCGGGCTGGGTGAGAACCTCGGTCTGGCCGCTGGGCAGGACTTTCTCGTAGAAGCGGTCGATGGAGAGTCCGTTGTTGGCGACGGCAGCCATCGGTGCGATGGCGGGTTTTCCGGAAACCTTCATCCGCAGGAAGGCGGACGCGGAGCAGGAAAGTTTCATCCCTCCCGCAGGATCGAGCGGCAGGGAAAACGCGGCGGTGGGCTGATCCTTGGTGAGCGTGATTTCCTCGGTGCCAGCTTTCGTTTCGATGACGAGTTTCACGGGTTCGGCGGACAGCGATTGTTGCGCGGCGTATTGAGAGACGGCGAGTATGCTCCAGCCGTTCGCCCAGGTGTTGCGCCAGTGGCCGTAGGGGTTGCGGTCGTTGAGGAGCTTGTCGAGGGTTGCGTGGGTTTCCTTGGATTTCGGATCGATGGCGATGCGGGCAATCAGCTCGGCGGCGATACCGGCGTTTCCGGGCGACCAGTAATCGCCTTCGAGGGGCTTGTAGGAAACCTTGGATTTGAGAATGTCGTTTGCGACGGCGAGCACCTTGGGTCGGCCTTCGGAACCGACGGCCATGGCGGCGGCTAGGAGCGCGCGGGCGCTGTTGCTCATGGCGGGTAGTTTTTCCGTCATCAGCGCGTGGTAAGGTGGCTGGGCTTTGCCGAGGAGGGCGAGCGTGTAGAGCGAGCGGGCGTGGTTCTCCAGATCGCCGGAGGATTTTGCGGTGCTGGCACCGCGCAGGGATTCGATGAGGTATTGGGAAAGGGTTTCCAGCGCGGAGGGAGGCACGTTGCCGCCGTTTTGCGAGGCGAGCGTGAGCACCAATCCGGCGTAGGGCGTGACCCATTCGTTCGTTTCCTGAGCACCCGGCCAGTAGGTGAAGGAGCCGTTCGGGCGCTGCATGGAGAGCAGGCGGGCGACACCGGCGTTGATCGCGTTCGTCACTTCCTTATCGGATTTTTTCGCGAAGGCGGGGACGTAGAGGCGCAGATTTTTCACCGCGAGCCATGGCATCAGCGAGGAACTCGTTTGCTCCGCGCAACCGTAGGGATATTGGAGCAGGTAATCGACCGACGATGAAATTTCGACGAGCGGCGAGGTGGCGAACTCCAGCACAATGCTGCCGGTGGCGGTGGCGAGTTCCTTGGAAAGCAGGCCGCGCAGATCCGTGTTCGATCCGGCAGTGAGGCGCACCGCTTTCACCTGACGCAGGAGCGGCATCGGGAAATGGGAGACGAAGGTTTCGCGCACGCCATCCGAGAGAGAAGTGGAAAGCTCGGGAGTGAGCTCGCCATCGGGGAGGGATAGCGGCTGCGCGCTGTAGGAGACGGCGACCTCGCCGGTGTTGTCGATACGGATGGGGAAAACGAGAGTCACGGATTCACCGGCGGCGAGCGTGAGGCTCTGCTGGTGAGAGCCTACGAAGCTGGCGATCGGAGTGCCCTCACCGCCCTCGATGGCGCAGGTGACTTGCCATGTCGCCGCCCGGCCGGACGCGTTCTGCACCATGACCTGCGTATTGAGAAGATCGCCCTGGTGGGCGAAGCGGGGCAGCTTCGGCTCCAGCATCAGTGGTTTTTTCACGAGCACGGCGGATTCGGAGTGGCCGAAGTTCGCACCGCCGTGGTGGGCGATGGCGATCACGCGGTATCGGGTGAGTGTTTCGGGCAAGGTGAAGGAGTATGCGAATTTCCCATCGGCACCTGTTAGAAGAGTGGGTGCCCATGCCGCGCAGGGGTCGAAGTTTTTCCGGAACAGGTCGGCGAGTTTGTTGAGATCGCCGCCGCCACCGATGAAGAAGCCCTTGTTGTGGAAGGAGCGATATTCCCCGTTCTCGGTGATGAAGCTGTGGAAGGAAGTGCCCGCTTTCACGGAGAGCTGGCGGGGATCGTAGAAGAACGCCATGGGATCGGGTGTATCGTAACCCATCACGGCGAGCGTGCCTTCGTCCACCGCGTAGAGGGTCACCTCCGCTCCGGCGGCAGGCTTGCCGTCGGCGGTTTTCACCGTGCCTGTTAGAGTGCAATCGGTGCCGGGGCGGTAGCTTTCGGCAGGTTCGGAAATGGCGACTTCGAGGCGCTCGCGCTGGTTCTCGACGAGCAGCTCGCAATAGCCGAGGCGGAGCTGCGGCTCCTTGATCTCGCGCGCGGATTCGGCGGAGCCTTTCACGATGAGGATGGAAACGTAGGCGTTGGGGGCGTGGTCGTCGGTCAGCGGAATTTCGATGACGGGATTGTCCGCGCGGATTTCTGTCATGTAGGAACTGATGACCTTCTCACGCTCCACGGTGACGAGAGCCGTGCCCTCGATGGGCGAGAGCACGAGCACGCGGGCGGTATCGCCGGGCTTGTAGGATTTTTTCTCGGAAACCAGCTTGATGCGGATGCCGTCCTCATATTCCCACGGGTATTCGTCGGCTCCGTAAACATGGAATCGCGTGACCGTGGCGAACTCCCGGCCCTCGGCATCCTTACCTTTCACGGTCAGGAAATGGAGGCCGGTGTGGGTCGGCGAAACGGG
Organism: Akkermansia muciniphila; assembly: GCA_945870545.1. Taxonomy (GTDB): domain Bacteria; phylum Verrucomicrobiota; class Verrucomicrobiia; order Verrucomicrobiales; family Akkermansiaceae; genus Luteolibacter; species Luteolibacter muciniphilus_A. Next base: position 40 of record CAMBTF010000134.1, on the reverse strand, counting down.
AAACACCGCGCCCTCTTTCGCGGAAGCGGCGGCGGGCACG
>CAMBTF010000133.1 GCA_945870545.1 Akkermansia muciniphila | reverse complement strand
GTATCGCACGGCATGCACTTTTTCCCGGAAGAAAGTCATACCAATGCGTTGAAAGCCACTGGCGTTTATCCATTTTCGAAGTGGGAGAAGATGGGCGCATACGTCGGGGGTGATGTTTACAAAATGCGGATGAACCCGTTTCCGACCCAACGCTATCTTGCGTTCACTTTGGAGGGGACAACGATCGGCGCCGGGGAGTGCCATGTCTTCTCGCCCAAGGTGACCACCCCCCAGGTCTCGGCCGCCGGTGTGAATTTGCAATTGTACCAACAAACTAATCCTTCGCAGAACGTGCTCAGTTCGTCCGCGCCACAAGGAGTCGATCATTTTTACTTCGATCAGGCATCTACCACCACCTACCAGATTCAGGCTTTACCGAATACACCTACTGGAATAACGGTGGACTGGCGGGATCTTACTGCGGCGCAAGTCGATCAGGTCGATCTCGGACGGATTTTCGATTACCAGCCGGAGTTGGTATTGAACCAACCTAATAAAGTGGAGGGCTTCCCCTTCGTATTGAAAGCAGGGACATCCAGTTCCCTTACCGACCTTCACAGCAATGCCAGCCACCCGAGCTTGCAATTGGTCTATTTCGGAGGCGGAGGAGCCCATTCGAACAACTATTTCGCCTACAGAGGCCTAGATTGGGGTTCCGCCAACCAGCAGGACAACAGTTTCGGATACCTTGAAAAATTTGCCGACACGCCGATGAAAGACTCGCCCGACACCCACCAGGTGGGTGCTAAAATCCTGTGGTTGGACGAGCGGGGAACCGAAGGCAACGCGCCTCCACTTCGCATGAACCATTGGCCCATCAATCACATGGCGCTGAATGTCGCTCCTGTGGCGAACTGGAATGTCCGGGCGCAGTTGTCGGCGCGCTCCCCTTCCGCCCAAGTCGCGAACAAATGGTACATGACCAGCGCCGGCGCCTGGTATCTCCAGTTTGTCCCCTACTCGCCGCAGAACGTCAACGATCAGCCAAGCCTCAACTCCAACAACCGTTTCGTGAAGAACCCGTTCGGAGCCAGCGTGGATTACTCGTTCTTCCCGAATGTGGTTTTGTTTGACCTGCCCTCCAGCGGTCATGGGGTGCTCTCGATGGCCAGGTTGCGCCACGCGATGCTCAGCCCATACTCCTGGAGTCCTTCCTACATCGTCGGGCATTCATTGAGAGACCTGCACGCACCGTCTGATAAAACGGCACACCCGGTAGCGGCGAATCCCTCTATTGTGGGAGCCTTCCCCACCCGTTGGGATTCCCTGTTGGGAGCGGCTAAGGATGTCTCAACCCATGGTGCCCGCGCGGCGGCTTCGGACTCGCAGGGACTCCTGCAAATCGGCAACCAAGCTGTATCGAAATCTGTTTCTGGTAGCAGCTTTTCTTCATCGAATGAAATTCTCGCCTACGACATTGCTTACGAAGTGAACCAGAACCTCTGGGATGGTCATTTTCTTTCCAGTATCCCACTGAACAGCGCCACGGACCGTTTCGCATGGAATGTGGGAGAACCTCTTGCCAATCCAAGATACCATTACAATCCTGATGGATCATTGGCAAATGGCGATGTCGCGAGCCTCCTGGCCGGCACAAATGACAGTGATAGCCTGAAAAACGGATTTTATCGTAGCGCGGAGTTCCTGCACAACACAGCCGCCTTCAATGTAAATTCCACCTCCGTGGAAGCGTGGACGGCGTTTCTCTCCAGCACACTGGGAAAAAAACTTCCGCTACAGACCGGGGAAGAAAGCGGTGATGAAGTCACGTTTGCGAGGCATTCGCTACCTAGCGCTGCCGCGAGTACGGATAAGGCTGAGCCGAACTCATGGGGGGCGTGGGCAGGAGCCCGGGCGCTTTCCAACGATGAGGTGCGCGTGCTGGCGGAAAACATCGTGATCGAGGTAAAAAGACGCGGGCCGTTTCTTTCGCTGGCAGACTTCATCAACCGTAGGCTAGCGGATCAGAATGACGAAACCTCCCATATGAGCGCACTGGACGCCGCGATCATGGCGGCGGGACTGAATGATGACTTTTCATCAGATACGATTCACCGAACCACATCGCTGAACGCCGCGCCGGGCAGTGCTGCGGATGAACGGGACAACAACCATCCGGATTTCAGGAACGGCTACCGTTATCAGGATTCCTCCGGGCAGTTCACCACCACCCAGCCACAGAGCAAGGCATGGGGAATGCCGGGTTTCCTCACTCAGGGAGATCTACTCGAACCCCTCGCTCCCGCGTTAACGACAAGGGGAGACACCTTTGTAATTCGCGCATACGGCGAATCGAGGGACGACAGCGGAATCAAGGCGCGTGCGTGGGTTGAGGCCACGGTCGTCAGAACGCCACAATATCTGGAGCACAGGGACTCCGGGCAGGCGGGTACGGTCGGCAATACGCCGCTCGATTCAGCTCTCGATATGAACCATTTCAGCGGGCAGATTACGGAAGGGAACCTTAGTACGGCAAACCGGAGGTTCGGCAGGCAATTCAAGGTGAAGTCATTCCGCTGGCTTCACCACGATGAAATATAGGATATGACACCCGGTAAATTATTAAAACTCATCCTAACCTTGTGCTGCCTGTCCTCCGCTGGTGAGGCGCAAGGGGAACAACAGAAAAGTAATCTGACCAAAGACAGTATCGCGGAATTCGCCATCGTCGCGCTCGGTCCGAAACCGACCAGAAAATACAGCAAGCCAGAAGACGGCGGCGAGGCAGTAATGCTGCTTGCTCAGCCGGGAGAAACACCGCCCGCTCAGCTTTACTTCCGCAATGGCGAAGATAAAGAAAAGGATGGTAGGTGGAATTCGCTCAACATTCCCTTCAACAACCCCTCAACTCTACGGCAAATGCCGTCTGATCGCGAGCTGAGGCTCTATCGCAAGCTTTCTGGAGAAGATAACTACGAACCATACGCCACCTTGCCTGCGATACCGGCTACGATGCGGAGGATATTCTTCCTCATGCCGAGTAAATATGATTCCACACCGTGGAAGGAGTCTCCCAAAATCAGGGTGCTCACGCTGGAAAATGCCGATTTAATAGATAAAAACTTCATTCTTGTTAATTTTTCCAGTCATACGGTGCAGCATGCTTTCGAGCAAAAAGTCGAGTCTGTCGCGCCAGAGAAGATCATCACATACCGGCAGGAAGAAGTCGGACAACTCTACAGGTTGGCCGCTAGATATGGCAAAGAGCAAAAAATTATCTATAACACTGCGGTGCGCTTGAACCAAGAGGGCCATATACAGCTTTTTGTGCTTTATGACGGTAGTCCCGCGACCAATGCCGGACGCGATGTTGGGGTTTTCCGAATGGTGATCCCCGCACGAGAGGCAGAAATCTTGCCCCACGGTTTTTAAGGAATGCACTAATTTTCAATCATTTATGGATTTCCAATGATTCACCCAATAGGTGAATGGCTGCGTCCCCTACCCACTTCGGCTTCTGTGCATTCTCGTTCGGACCCTGCAGCGGCGGATTCTATGTTTCTAACACTAGCAAAGCTATGCGATGAAAATTTGAACCCTAACCGAGCGTCGATGTAACGCGATCATGGCAGGAGTCGCAGGTAGCAGGGTAAAAGTCCTGTAAATTCCGCAGCACTCAGATGCTCCAGAAACTCATCCCGTTCCGCTCGATCCGACCGAGCATCCCCTCCCGCGTTTCTCGCCCGAACGCCTCCGCGATGCGCCGCAGGTTCGCCGGATGGTTCACCCCCGCGCCAAGGGAAAATTTCACGAAATCCTCGGGCGGGATCATTTCGGGCGCATCGGTTTCTAACAGAATCCGGTCTATGGGGAGTTTCCGGAAAACCTCCAGGACCTTGGCTTTGCGCGGATGCAGGAAATGCCCGGAAAAGGAAAACCACGCGCCCTTTTTCAGCAGGCGCTCCGCAATTTCCGCCGACCCGCCGAAGGAATGCATCAGAAATTTCTCCGGCCATGCCGCCGCGCGATCCATCGCTTCGAAGAGCTCCTCCCATGCCTTCAGGCAATGCACGGTCATCACACGACCCGTTTCCGCCGCGAGCTCCGCCTGTTTTATAAAAACGGGCATTTGCACCTCCATCCCCGGCGAGTCCACCCATCCGTCCACGCCCACCTCGCCAACGCTCGACATGGGATCGGACAGCAGCCTTTCCCATAACCTGATCTCCCAGCCCTCCCTCGCCGCATCCGCATGCCATGGGTGAATCCCATAAGCCGGAAACACATAGCCCGGAAACTCCCGCGCCAGCGCCGCCACCGCCTCCCAATCGTCCTCCCTCGTTGCGTTCACCACGCAGCCGGTGATCCCCGCCGCTTGCATTTCCGCGATCATCTCGCCGACCGGCCTCCCGAATTTCCCGCTTTGCAAGTGGTTATGGGAATCGAAAAGCACGGTGCGAACCTACCCCCCGCACCCACCCCTGCGCAAGGTGTGATCCAGGAGCGGGCCGCCCATTCCTTCGCTGGGTGTGATTTTTCCCGGTGTTTCATCCGGTAGGGCTGATCCGGCACGGTCGGCCCATTTCCAAAATCAAACGCACCGCTCACTCCGGCGGGAGTGAAATCCCGAAACAAAAAAGCCCGCCTCACAGCGGTTTCACTACCCTTCCGGGATTACGGCTCCTCCGTTTTTTATCAGGGCCGACCGAGCCGGATCAGCCCTACCGGCAGATGAATCTCGCCGTGCGATCATCATCCACCGGAAAAAATCTCACCCCCTTCGCTTGATTCGTAGTCCCTACCCCCTACGCTCGCGGTCATGTTCATCAAGCGCCACGGCCCTCCGGGAACGCCACCCGCCACGCTTTCCCCGCATCTGGTCGATGGCAAAGCCCGCAAACCCTCGATCCAGCTCATCGAGTATGACGGCGATCACATCGAGGAGCGCGACATCACGGATATCTCCGAACTCGCGGCCCATCTCGACAACAACAAGATCACCTGGATCAACATCGACGGACTCGGCGATACCGAGGCGCTCACCCTGCTCGGGGAAAAATTCAACCTGCATCCGCTGGCTCTTGAGGATGTGCTCAACACCGGCCAGCGCCCCAAGGTGGAGAGCAGCGCCGACTATGTTTTCGTGGTGGCGCAGATGGTCTATCAGGACGCGTCGCGCACGATACGCAGCGAACAGATCAGCCTGTTTTTCGGGGAAAATTTCCTCATCTCCGTCCAGGAGGAGGGCGAATACGATGTGTTCGATCCCATCCGCGCCCGCCTCCGCGGAGGCCGTGGCAAGATCCGCAAGTCCAAGGCCGACTATCTCGCCTACGCCCTGCTTGACTCGGTCATCGACCATTTTTATCCGGTGCTCGAGGAGCTGGGAGGAAACATCGAGGATCTGGAGGATGACCTTCTGGAAAAGCCCTCGCGGGAAATGGTGAGGAAGCTGCACGAGCACAAGCGCAGCCTCTCCCACTTGCGCCGCTTTGTCTGGCCGCTGCGTGATGTCGTGAGCGCGCTGCTGCATGATCCCTCCGATTTCATCACCGCTCCCACCAAGATCTACCTGCGCGACTGCTACGACCACACCGTGCAGCTCATGGATCTTGTCGAAAGCAACAAGGA
>CAMBTF010000132.1 GCA_945870545.1 Akkermansia muciniphila | reverse complement strand
GCCAAGCGCCTCGCGAGTGCCAAGGACATCGGCCCGGGGATGTTCGTGGAAATTTCCGGCAACACGCGGTGACTATCTTCCTTTGCCGGTTATTCGACAACACCTGATCCGTTGATTTTCTATGATGTCGAAATGCCGGGATCCATGCGGCCAAAAAAAAGAATGAATTGCACGGCCGTCCCACAGGCTGGGCATGACGATCCCTGAGCCGTGAATCTACGAGGCTGGGAGGAGGTTTTAGCGGAATGCCGATTGCGAGATTTTTACGGGTAGTTGATTCTTTATTGGAACAACGCGACGATGCTGTTCCATGAAATCATGTTCCCGTAGGTCTAAAACCCGACAGCCACGCCTGATCGAGCGCTCCGATGACTTTGAATCGCCGGGATGCTGCCCCATAGGATTTCAGCAGGGCCAATAGATCGATCCGCTCCCACAAGGCCGAACGCGTGACGGCAAACAGCCGCGTGAAGCTAAGTCTTCCTGTGGAATGGCTGTGAAAAAAATCTCCTCAATCGCGGCGCAGTCAGCTAATTTCCTGGCGTGACGAATGCAGCGAAACCATCCCAAGGCAGCTCACTGTGGAAAGACGCATGGCATCGGCTGGCGCGGAACAAGCCGGCACTCCTGAGTCTCGGCGTCCTCGTGGTAGTGGTGATCGCGTGCTTCATTGTGCCGTTCCTGCCTTTCGTGAAAAACCCGACGGCGATCAATCTCGCCAACCCCGCGGCATCTCCCAGCGCGGCGTATTGGTTTGGCACGGATCAGCTCGGGCGCGATCTTTTCGCGCGGGTGCTTTACGGCGGTCAGGTCTCGCTTCTCGTGGGTTTTGTGGCCACCGGAGTGGCGGTGATCATCGGCGTGGTCTATGGCGCGGTCTCCGGCTATGTCGGCGGCAAGACCGATGCGGTGATGATGCGTTTTGTGGACATCCTCTTCGCCCTGCCCTTCCTTGTACTGGTGATCCTTTTCGCGCTGGTGGTGGATGAGCCTTCCTCTGATTTCACCTCCTGGATCATCGAAACGACCGGGTGGGAACGCGACCGCGTCGCCCCCATCACCACGTTGATCCCGCTGTTCATCGCGATTGGTGCGATCGGCTGGCTTACCATCGCCCGCATCGTCCGCGCTCAGGTGTTGAGCGTGAAAAACCTCGATTTCGTGGAGGCCGCGGTCTCGCTGGGACTGAGCCGTTTCCGCATCCTCTTCCGCCACATCCTGCCGAACGTGATCGGACCCATCATCATTTACACCACGCTCGCCGTGCCCGGGATCATGCTGCTGGAGAGCGTGCTGTCCTTCCTCGGTCTCGGCGTGAAACCACCGAACTCCTCATGGGGCATCCTCATCAAGGAAGGCGCGGATCGCATGGAGGTCACGCCCTACCTGCTGCTTTTCCCTTCCCTGTTTTTCGCGGCCACCCTCTTCGCGCTGAACTTCCTCGGCGACGGCCTCCGCGATGCCCTCGACCCGAAATCTTCGAAGGATTGAGCCTGTCCTGCCTATGCGAATCGGGAAAATACCTGCGATTGATGGCCTTGATTGGCTCTACCCGCCGGTCTGCGAGATCTGCGGGCTGGGGCTTTCCGGCGGGAAGGCGCTCTGCGAACCCTGTGCCGAGGATCTGCCGCGTATCGCCCCGCCGTTCTGTGATGTCTGCGGCGAGCATTTCCAAGGCCTCATCGACGGCCCCTTCGATTGCCCGAACTGCAACGCAATCTCGTTCCACTTCGAGTTCGCGAGGGCGGCGATGGATCGTTGCAACGCCACCCTTGAACTCATACACCGCCTGAAATACGGCAGGGAAATCCATCTTGGCGCAGAGCTGGGCAGGCTGGCTTGCCGGGCGTTCGCCGACCGTCGGCTGACTGTGGCTTTGGAGGAAAAATGGCCGCTGGTGCCGGTGCCGCTGCATCGCTCGCGGCAGATGGAGCGGCAATTCAATCAAGCTGAGGAGATCGCGCGATCCATTGCCATTGAGACCGGCCTGCCTGTGTCGCGCCTGCTGAAACGTGAGCGGCGCACCGAAACGCAGACCCGCCTGAGCAGGAAGCAGCGGATGGAAAACCTGCGGGGCGCTTTCACCTTGCGTGAGTCTTTTCCCGAGACACCGCCGCCCGGCTATCTCCTTGTGGATGATGTTTTCACCACCGGCTCCACCGTGGACGAGTGCGCGAAGGTGCTCCGGAAAGCGGGCGCGGGGCGGATCGCGGTGCTCACCGTGATGAGGGGGTGAGGGGGTGAGGGGGTGAGGGATGTCATCATCTCCTCCGCCACCGTCCAGACATCCGCGCCGTGTGTTTTTCATCCGGTGAGGAATTTCAAGAGCAGCTTACACCTTCCCGGGATCGGATGTTTCGGATTTCGCGGGAAAAATCCGGACAACGACGAGGCAGCAGGCGAAACAAAGACCGATGGTGGCGAGGGGCAGGAGACCAGATTTCAGGTCGTTGCCGATTACCCATAGGGGAAGCGGGGACTCGATATTCATGCCGCGAACCATGGAAATGGTCTTTAGGGCGAGAACCAGCCCCGCATGCAAGCCGATGGGGAGCCAGAGGGAAAAGGTGCGGATGCGGCACCAACCGAGCAACAAACCGATCATGGTTAGCATAGTGAAATCGGTCACGAAAAACAGCGGGTTGGCGAAATGGCCGAGCGTGCTGCCCAGAATTTCAAACCCCGCATACCAGGCGCGGGGATCGGCGATGACCATCCCGTCCGGTGGGCTGAGGAAATGGACGATAGAAAACATCAATGAACTGCCGATCCACGCCGTGCGAACCGAATACGTCCGCAACCACAGCCCGAGCAATAGGCCGCGAAATAACAGCTCCTCGATGAGCCCTACCCCAAGTGCCGGCACGAAAGCATTGGAGAAAAATTTCACGAAGGAAAATCCCGTCTCCCTCGGGACCGCCGCGCCGGTCGCTTCGAGAACAAGAGCTAGCGCGCCGAGCGAGGCCATTCCTATCAGCAATCCGCTGGCGAGGAGTGTGAGGCGTTTGCTCCACGGCAACCGCCGAAGGGCGTAAACATCGGTCAACGGATCGCGCGGCAGACATTTCACGCGACGGATGAGCAATGGCAGCAGCGCCAGCGCGGAGATCAGAAGTGAACGGGAAAAGTAGCGGTCGGGCTTGGCTCGACCTGCGGATGAGGCGATGGACTCAACGGCAGCAGGGTAGTCGATGAGCTCCGTGCTCGCGAACAAAGCCTTGCCCCAGCCATAGAGATGCGGCGTGAGCAGGGCGGCCGCGAGGAGCGAGGCGGCGAGCCAGAGGATAATTGCCCCGGCCTCTGATTTTAGGAAACGCATTAGTCGGGTTTCCTCTGTGCGAACAGCCACTTGATGACCTCGCGATCCTGATAGGTCGGCGTCCATGAGTCGTGGCCGACTCCGGGATACATGGTCAGCTCCGCCTTGCTTCCTGCTTTCCTCAAGGCCTCCGCCATCAGCTCGCTGCTTTTTGTCGGCACGGCCTCATCTAGTTCGCCGTGAAAGATGCGGATCGCGACGTCCTTGAATTTTCCCACGGTCTGCGGAGCGCCCCCGCCGCAGATAGGCATCGCGGCGGCCCATGTCTGCGGGCTGCGGGCGAGCATGTCCCAGGTGCCGAAGCCGCCCATGGAAAGTCCGGTAACGTAGATGCGCTTGCGGTCGATGGGGTGTTTCCGCGCCGTATCCTCCACGAGCGCGAGCACGGCGTCCATCAGCGGATTTTTTTCTCCGGCATTCTTGAGTTCCAGTAAGCCCGGTGTCGGCTCCGACCACCAGTGTCCCGGAGGGCATTGCGGGACGATGAGGTAAACGCTTTCGCCCAGCTCCGCCGCGCCCTCGAGGATGTCGGCGACGCTGTTCTTGAGCTGCGCCTTGTTGTCGGTGCCGCGCTCGCCCGAGCCGTGGAGAAAGAGGACGAGCGGATAGGATTTCCCCGCCTCCGTCTTTTCGGGAGCTGCGAAACGGTAAAGCACTTCCGTGCGGTCGGTCGCCGTGAAGGTCATCGGCACGGGTTCCGCGAACGCGGTGGCGATGGTGGTGGCTGCGATGAGAAGGGATTTCATAAATGGGTTAGGAAATGCTTTCCGCTCCGAAATAGGCAACGAGCGCGGCGGGGATTTTGATAGAGCCATCGGGTTGTTGATATTGTTCCAACAGCGCCACGTAGAGCCGGGGCAGGGCGGTGCCGGAGCCATTGAGAGTATGCGGGAAACGGTTTTTACCATCCTTGTCCTTGAAGCGCAACTTCATCCGCCGCGCCTGGTAATCGCCGAAGCACGAGCAGCTCGACACCTCCAGGTATTTCCCGTGGCCGGGCGCCCAGACCTCGATGTCGTAGGTCTTCGCCGAGGACTGCCCGACGTCGCCGGTGCAAAGCTCGATGACCCGGTAATGTAGCCCGAGCTTTTGCAAAATGCTCTCCGCGTGCGCGGTCAGCTCCTCCAGCACCTGGAAGCCCGTTTCCGGATCGACCACCTGCACGAGCTCCACTTTATCAAACTGGTGCATGCGGATGATGCCCTTGTTATCGCGGCCCGCTGAGCCCGCCTCGCGACGGAAGCACGGCGTGTAGGCCACGAGTTTGATCGGAAGGTCGGACTCGGCGACGATGGTATCGCGGTAAAGGTTTGTCACCGGCACCTCGGCGGTGGGGGCCAGGAAAAGGGTGTTGCGGCCGTCGTTTTCCGAAGGTTCTGTGCCATACATGTCGTCCTCGAATTTCGGCAACTGCCCGGTGCCCTCCATGCACTCACGCAGGACGAGGTGCGGCACATTGACCTCCTCGTAGCCGTTCTCCGTCTGTGTATCTAACAGGAATTGGATGAGCGCCCGCTCCAGCTTCGCGCCCTTGCCGCGATAAACCGCGAAGCCCGACCCGGCGATGCGGATCGCGTCGTCCCACGAGATCAGGCCGTGTTTCGTGGCGAGCTCCACATGATCCTTCGGCTCGGAAATTTCCGGTTTCGCACCCCACTCGCGGACGATGGGATTCGCCTCCTCGCTGTCGCCCACCGGGCATTCCGCGTGGGGCAGGTTGGGGATGTTGAGGAGAAGCTCCGTCTGCTGCTTGGAGGCGGTTTCGGCTTCGGTGTCGTGCTTGGAAATCTCGTCGTTGATGCCGCGCACCTCCGCCTCGATGGCTGAGCTGTCCTCGCCCTTCGCCTTCATCATGCCGATCTGTTTCGAGATCGTCTTGCGCTTGTTCTGGAGCTCCTGCTTCGCGGTCTCCGCCGCACGCCGCGCCTCATCGCAGGCCAGCACCTCGTCGATGAGTTTCCAATGATCCCCGCCGCGCGCCTTGAGCCGCGCCTTCACCTCGTCTGCCTGTTCCCGTATGACCTTGATGTCCAGCATTGCGGGCGGAGTTTCGTGGAGCGGAGGGCACGATGGCAAGGTCAAGTTCCGATGCTTTCCGACCGCAAAGCCGGCCTTTTCCGCTCCTAGACAGCGGGGTTGACGGGTGGGCGCATCCATGCACAATCCCGCGGCCGCGCCGGAAAAGCCGTTTGCGGCACAAGCAACAAACGGTCTCGAATGACCATTCCATACAGAAAATTATGACCACCATCGCCATCAACGGTTTCGGACGCATCGGACGCCTCGTGTTC
>CAMBTF010000131.1 GCA_945870545.1 Akkermansia muciniphila | reverse complement strand
GTGGCTCCGATATAATCTCCCTGCACACGCAGCCCTTCCACCTTCGCGGCAAAGACGATGGCGACGATTCCAAACGGAAAGGCAAGGACGCAGCAAAATGGCAGACCGACCACGGTGGCCACCACCGATTGCCACATGTAGGTGGGGATAAAGAGTGCGATGTAATTTGCTTGGTAAGCGGGCGGCTGCGGCAACGGCACGCTGCCGCCCGGCTGATTTACAGGAAAGGAAAGCTCAGGCTTTGCCAGGGAAGCTTCCGAAGTGGCTGTAGCGGCCGGAATATTAGATTGTGTCTGTCCCAGGAGGTCCGGCACCCGCGAGAGCGGCAACCAATCAGTCATACCTTCCCGCCATACCAGATTGCCTCCATCGATCTCACCCCTGTGGATCTTCAGCAACAACTCGCTCTCCGGCACCGGCCCCTGCCTCAAACCCACTTTCGTGTAATACCACTGCGTCATCAACGGAAGTATTTCCCGCTGCGCCGGGGATCGTCAATAGCGGTAAACGGGGTAAGGCTCAAGCGGGTTGCGTTCACCCCACCATCCCCCTTGCGAGCAAACCGAAGACTGCCCGGTCTCTAATGTGATTTAGCGGGAACTGATCCCAAAGATGGGAACGCGGGTTTGAAACCCGCATGCCCATGAATAAGCGAAAGTGTTCAGCCTCGAAGGTCGGCTTCTTTCTCCCATCATGCGCTTGCGGGTTTCAAACCCGCGTTCCCAGTCGATTTTGGTGAACAAGATTTCTTTTCCGCATTGAAACCGGCACATCGGTGGCGACTATGGGCGGAACGACATGATAGAAACGGAATGGGCGAATCGGCTGGAGCAGGCGGTCAATGCGGTGGTGCGCGGGCAGGAAGGCACGGTGCGCCGGGTTCTTGCGTGCCTGTTTTCTGGCGGGCATGTGCTACTGGAGGATTTCCCCGGCACCGGAAAAACGACACTGGCAAAGGCCATTGCGAAATCGGTAGGCGGAGCGGAGTTCAAGCGGGTGCAGTTCACGCCGGATCTGCTACCCTCGGATATCCTCGGCGTCTCGGTGCTCGATCCACGGACGCAGGAGTTCCGTTTCCACCACGGCCCGGTCTTCACCGACATCCTGCTGGCGGATGAGATCAACCGCGCCTCGCCGCGCACCCAGAGCGCCCTGTTAGAAGCGATGGGCGAGCGGCAGGTGACCGTAGAGGGAAACCGCTACGATCTCGATGGGATCTTCTTCGTGATCGCCACGCAGAATCCGGTCGAGTTCCGCGGCACGTATCCCCTGCCCGAGGCGCAGATGGATCGCTTCGCGATGCAGTGCAAGCTCGGCTACGTGAGCGCAGCGGACGAGGCGATGATCCTCGCCGACCAGCGCGAAAGCCATCCGGTCGATGCCATGCAACCGGTCCTGACTCGCGAGCAGGTGATGCAGATTTCCGCCGCGTCCCGCCAGATTCGTTTCAGCGACGAGCTGCGGCACTACGCCGTCTCCCTCGTCGCGGCGACACGCGGCCTACCCGAGATCCAGCTCGCCGCCAGCCCCCGCGCATCGCTTGCCTTGATGAAAGTATCGCAGGTCATCTCGCTGTTCGAAGGCCGCGAGTTCGTCGTGCCGGAGGTGATCCAATCCGTCGCCGAAGACGTCATCGCGCACCGCCTCGTGCTCCTCCCAGAATCCAAATACTCCGGCATGGATGCCCGCCAGATCGTGAGAGATCTCGTCGCGAAAGTCCCGGCGCCGGTCTGACCGGGACACATCCGCGGATATCCAGCGGGCAAGGGTTCTACATTCGGCGATGAGGGTGATGGTAGAACGGTCCCCATGGGTCAGATGCCGGCTAGAAATTTTTCTTTGCCATACACATAAAATCACATTATTGCGGCTCTTCCAAAACGAAACCCAACGTGAGAGAAATATGATACGGAACCTGAAAACCGCGATGTTAGGCTTGGCCTTCCTAGCCATCGTCCCAAGCTGCGCAAGCACCAGCGAGCCGAACTCCGTCGCACTTTGCGAGCTTCGGGAGGCCGGTTATCAGGTGAAAGCCACCGAACAGGGCAAAGCTTCTTGGTATTCGATCAAAACGAACTACGGCACCAGAACCGCCAGCGGCCAGCGCCTTTGCAACAACGCCCCAACCGCTGCCCATAAGACTCTTCCTATGGGCACCAAGGTTCGCGTCACCAATCTTGCCAACGAGAAATCCGAGATTGTCACGATCAACGACCGCGGCCCCTTCATCAAGGGAAGGGTAATCGATGTGACCATCGGCACCGCCGAGAAACTCGGCTTCGTGCAGCGTGGAATCGCTCCGGTAAAGGTCGAGGTGCTATCCAAGATCGACGACGGCAAGGATAAGGACAAGGATTGAGAAGCCGATGCGGTTTGCCTTTTGACAAGGCGACCGCTCCCACGGACTCTCCACGCGGAACATGACCACCCGCGCCGCCGCCACGAACCTTGCGATCCAGCTCAAGAACGCCGGCCACACAGCCTGTTTCGCCGGCGGCTGTGTGCGCGACAAACTCCTCGGGCTTGAACCGAAGGACTACGACATCGCCACCTCCGCCACCCCGTCCGAGGTTCTCCGCCTTTTCCCTGGCTCCAACGAGGTCGGAGCGCACTTCGGCGTAGTCATCGCGAAACACGAAGGCCACCACATCGAGATCGCCACTTTTCGCACGGACGGATCATACGGCGACGGACGCAGGCCGGATTCCGTCACTTTCTCCACCCCGGAGGAGGACGCCCACCGCCGCGATTTCACGATCAACGGGCTTTTCGAAGACCCCGAAACCGGCGGGGTAATCGATCACGTGGAAGGTGTCCGCGACCTAGAGTCAAAGATCATACGCGCGATCGGCACACCCTCGCACCGGTTTCAGGAAGACGCACTCCGTTTGCTTCGCGCCGTCCGTTTTTCCACCACCCTCGGCTTCCCTATCGAGCCAAAAACTTTCGCCGCGATCCATGAAAACGGCCATCTCCTCGACAAAATCTCCCCTGAACGCATCCGCGACGAGTTTTCGAAAATCATCGTCTCCCCGAACCGCCGCCGCGGACTTGAGCTGCTGGTCGATTCGTGCCTGATCGACCATTTCCTCCCCGAAGTCCTGCCCCTGATCGGTTGTGACCAGCCACCGGAATGGCATCCCGAAGGCGACGTTTACACCCACACCTGCATCATGCTGGAAATGCTCGCACCCGATGCGCCGCTGGAGCTCTGTCTCGCCACTCTGCTCCACGACATCGCCAAGCCACCCACCCGCACCATCGATCCCGACGGGCGCATCCGTTTCAATGGTCACGACTCCCTAGGAGCGGATATGGCCACCGAAATCCTCACCCGCCTGCGTTACCCGAACGCCGTAATCCGCAATGCCGCGCACATGGTTTCACGCCACATGCAGTTCATGAACGTGCAGCAGATGCGGAAAGCAAAGCTCAAGCGATTCATGTCGGAACCGACATTTCCCGAGGAAATGGAACTCCACCGCGTGGACTGCGCCTCCTCGAACGGTTTCACCGACAACTACGATTTCCTCAACGAAAAGGCCGAGGAATTCTCACACGAACCCCTCATCCCGCCCCCGCTCGTCACCGGCAAAGACCTCATCGCCCGCGGCCTCAAGCCCGGCCCGCGCTTCAAGGATGTCCTCGAGAAAATCCAGACCGAGCAGCTCGAAAACCGCCTCACCACCCGCGAGGAAGCCCTGGAGTATCTGGAAACGCTCCTGCGTTGAGAAAAATCGTGGCTGGGACTTGCAGTCCCAATCCGTCGCGGGGACATTCTGTCCCCAGCAACCTTCCGCAACTCCTACGAAATTTTCCCCATCCGATGTTCCATGTTGGACGTTCGATGATCGATGTTCAACTATCGCCCCGATGACCTCATCTATCCCCTCCTCCATCTCCGATCCCATCAACGCGAAGATCCTCGCCATTTCCGAAGACCTCGTATCCGGTTTCCAGCGCCATCCGTTCCAGGTCATCGCCGATAAATCCGGTGTCCCTCTCGAAACAGTGATCGAACGCATCCGCGCGATGCAGGAGGCGGGAATCATCCGCCGCGTGCGCCAGACCATGCTCGCCACGAAACTCGCCCACGGCGCGCTGGTCGCATGGAAAGTGCCGGAAGAGAAACTCAACGACGCCTTCGAGTTCATGGCAAAAGAAGACCCCTTTTCCGGCCACGTGGTGATCCGCTCCACTGATACCGAAGTCTCCGGATCCGGTTACCGGCTCTGGACAACCCTCAAAGTCCCCGTCGGCGAGTCCCTCGATTTCCACGCCACCAAGCTCCTGCAACTCACCGGAGCGACCGAATACCTGCTCATGCCCGCCAACGGGGTTTTCGCCCTCGGCGTCGGCCACGTGCGCCGCAAAACCATGGAACCCGGCGAGAAATCCGACGAACCCGCCGTGATGATGACCACCGTCCCCGCCGATCTCAGCGAAGAGGAATGGGACATCCTGCTCATTCTCAAAGAGGAACTCACGCTCGATGAGATCTGCGAAAACCCGTGGAAAAAACGCGCCGCACAGGCTGGTGTTTCGCTCGACCGCTTCTGCGAGGTCGCCGAAACACTCAACGCGAAAAAAGTCATCGGCCGATTCTCCACTTTTCTCGAACACGTGAAACCCTCCGCCGAAACCGGCGAGCGCGTCACCCGCTTCAACGGCCTTTTCCACTGGGCCATCCCGAAAGGTCGCGAGATCGAGGCCGGCGGCGAGGTCGGCCGCCATTTCTGCATGACCCACTGCTACTGGCGCGAAGGCGGCCCGCAGTTCGGCGATGTGAACATCATGGGCGTCGTCCACGGCACCGAGAAAGACCGCGTCCTCGCCCACAAGGCCGCCATCGACAAGCATCTCGGATCCATCGGTATCCCCATCTCCTACACCAATGTCTTCTGGGGCGGCCGTTCCGAAATCAAGCCCTCAGAGATTTCCCCGAAGGTTTACCACGAGTGGCACGCGAAGCACGCGTGAGCCGTGGCGGCGGATTGCATCCGCCATGCCAAACAAAACCCGAGGAAGACATAGTGGATGAAGATCGCGATGCCCCTCTGTGCAATCTCCCGCCAAATGGGATTTCCCGTCGGTCGAACGCAGGATGGAAGTCGGGATGCCACCCAACCGCCCGATGCGCGTGAATTGCCCTTTGCTAGGCACCCTCTGCCGGACAGCGCCTCGCCGCTTGACGTGCACTCTTATAGGTTGCAGCTTGGTAATGTCAAAACCCCCAAAACCTATGCAAAAAATCCTAGTTCTCGCCAATTTGGGAAGAGTCCGGTTCCTGGTCTTCAAGGAAAGCGGTGACGATCCGCTCGACCAGTCCCACCTGCTTGAAGCGCCCGGCAGCCCGGTCGAGATGCGCCCGGTCTCCGTTCACCAGGCCGTCACCGACCAGGCGGGGCGCTTCCGTCAGGGGGGGGCTTCCGCGCAAGGAGCCGGCATGTCCTATGGCGAGGAATACGAACTCGAAGATCATCTCGAATCCGAGGCACTGCATCGTGTCGCCGCCAAGATCGACGAAATCATATCCGTTGCCGGCTATCCCGGCTGGCAACTCGTCGCGCCCTCGACCATCTTGTCGAATTTACAGGAGGCGTTGCCCGAACTCACCCGACGCTGCTTGTCCCGCTGCGA
>CAMBTF010000130.1 GCA_945870545.1 Akkermansia muciniphila | reverse complement strand
CTGCCAAATCTCTCCCTCACTTCCGCGCAATTTGTTGATCTCCTTCGCGGTAAAGCTTTTCCAGGAATGAATCACATCTTCCAGTCGGTGCTCGGGGGAAAGCCGGAACAGCACATGAACATGATTGGGCATGACGACGAACGATTCCAACTGGTAGCGATCACCGTCGAAATACTTGAAAGCTCCCTCTACGATACGGGAAACGGAGTCGTCTTTGAGGATGCAATCACCGCTTCCCGCGTCCAACCATGCATCGACCGAATTGGAAAAGCGTACGTGGTATTCGTCTTCGGTTTCCGGTTCCCATGGCTCCGGGTGGCTAGCGATCCATGCGTCCCGCTCAATCCGCCATGCATCGAGCTTTTCCTTGGGAAGGCTGTCGGCTAAGCGCCATGTAGCGAAGATGAGTTTTCCATCCTGTTGCCAGTGAGGCAGCTCAAAGGTGGTGTGTTTTTGGATTTCTTTATCGGGATTAAGATAGGGAGAAGAAGTGGGCGAGACGCCCACGCTCCCTGAAACTACGGCCTTAATCGGCAAATCGAACTTCTTCGCAAACTCGAAATCCCTCTCATCATGCGCTGGAACCGCCATGATCGCACCGGTGCCGTAGCCCATCATCACGTAGTCCGCGATCCAGATCGGGATCTGCTCGCCGTTGACCGGATTGATGGCGAAAGCGCCGGTGAAGACGCCGGACTTGTCCTTGTTCAGATCACCGCGATCCAGATCGGATTTCGAGGAAATTGCCTTCTGGTAATCTTCCACGGCTTGCTTTTGTGCGGCGGTGGTGATTTCGGAAACGAAAGGATGCTCGGGGGCGAGCACCATGTAGGTTGCGCCGAAGAGAGTGTCGGGACGGGTGGTGAAGACTGTAACGATCCTTGGGCTATCGACGCGAGACGCGTCTGAGACGGACTGCGGCGAGACGCCGCAGCCACTGATCTGGAATTTCACCTCCGCCCCTTCGCTGCGCCCGATCCAATTCTTCTGCAGCAGCTTGATCCCTTCCGGCCAGTCGAGCGTGTCGAGTTCATCGATGAGGCGCTGGGCGTATTTCGTGATGCGCAGCATCCATTGGCGCAGCGGGCGGCGCTCGACAGTGTGACCTTTGGATTTCCATTCCTCGACCTCCTCGTTGGCGAGGACAGTGCCGAGATCCGGCGACCACCAGACGGGCGTATCGGCCACGAAGGCGAGGCGGACGTTGTCGATCTCGTCGCGGTTCCAGCCTTTCTCCTCCAACTCGGAAACCGGGCGGGCCTTATTGGTTTCCTCGCAGAAATACGAGTTGTAGATCTGGAGGAAAATCCATTGCGTCCAGCGCACGTATCCGGGATCGGTGGTGGCGATCTCGCGATCCCAGTCGTAGCCGAAGCCGAGCGATTTCAACTGGCGGCGGAAGTTCTCGATGTTCGCGGCGGTGGTGATCGCGGGATGCTGGCCGGTCTTGATCGCGTATTGTTCGGCGGGAAGGCCGAAGGAATCGTAGCCCATCGGATGGAGGACGTTGAAGCCCTTCATCCGCTTATAGCGACCGATGATGTCGGTGGCGGTGTAGCCCTCGGGGTGGCCGACGTGAAGGCCTGCGCCGCTGGGGTAAGGGAACATATCGAGCACGTAGTATTTCGGCTTGGAAGCATCGAAGCCCTCCTCGCCCGGATTCGGTGTGCGGAAGGTTTTTTCGGAGTCCCAGCGTGATTGCCACTTGGGCTCGAACTCATCGAAGGGGAACGGTTTGCGTGTTTCGGACATGGTCGGAGGTGGGCGGGGAACGTGGCGGGTGCCCGCGCGGATGAAAAGAAAAACCCTGCCTCGCGGATTTGCGGGGCAGGGTTGGGGAAAAGAGGGTGAGGGTTACTCCTTTTTCGCGAGCAGCCCCTTGAGAAGATCCACATAGCTCTTCGCGTCGCCCTTGTGATTCCCCAAATCTTTTTCGGAGAGCTTCTTGCCCTCGGCATCGATCAGGAAAATGGTCGGATAGCCCTCGATCTTGAACTCCTTGTCGAGCTTCTTGTTCTGGGCTTTCACCTCGGCGCTCTGCTCCTTTTTCTTCGGGAAATCCACTTCCATGAGGATCAGGTTCTCCTTCGCATAGGCCTTGAACTCGTCCTTGGAGAAAATCTCCTTCTCGATCTTGATGCACCAGCCGCACCAGTCGGTGCCGGTGAAATTGATCAGGATGGGCTTGTTCTCTTCCTTGGCCTGCTTCTTGGCGGCTTCGTAATCGTGCAGCCAGCCGGACTCGGCGGCCATGGCTGCGGTGGAAATCGCCACAAGGGATGCTACGGTGATGAGGAAACGTTTCATGATTTCGTTTGTTCGGAGTTGAATGATTTAATCGAGATCCTTTTTCTCAAGCGCTTCTTTCAGGTGCGCTAGGAAAGCCTCCACATTGGGATACTCGGAGGCGAAAAAACGATCAAACTCCTTACCTCCCGCATTGAGTAGGATCACCGTCGGGAAACCCTCGATCTTATACTTTTCAGCATACGGCTGGTTTTTTTCGGCGAGTTCCTTGTCGGCCTTCGGGAAATCGAGGTGGACGAGGACGAAATTTTTGGAAGCCGCTTTGAAGAACTCCTCTTTCGAGAAAACATTCTTCTTCATCTCGATGCAGGGCGGGCACCAATCCGAGCCGGTGAACTCGAGCATCACGGATTTACCTTCCTTTTTCGCGAGGGCGATCGCCGCATCCACATCGGTCTGCCACCCTTCGGGGGCTTTCGCGAACGCGGTGGAAACGAGGGCGGCGACACTACATGTCACAAGGGCTAGGTGGGTGATTGCTTTCATCATGGCTGTTAACGCCTTTCAGGAGGTATTTATTCTAAATTTCTTGGCAAATCGTGAAAAACAGGGAAATCCATCCCCATGCCGATACAGCCGCTCCTGATCCTAGCTACGAGGAACGCCCACAAGACAGAGGAGATCCGGCACATCCTCGGCGACCGCTTCGAGGTGCTTGATGTTACCTCATTTCCCGATCTACCCGAGATCGAGGAAACCGGAACTACCTTCCTGGAAAACGCCCGGCTCAAGGCACTCGGTATCAGCCGAAGGATCAAGGGCTGGGTGCTCGCGGATGATTCTGGTCTGGAGGTGGACGCTCTAGGCGGCGCGCCCGGCGTGTGGTCATCCAGCTACGGCGGAGAGGAAGGGAACCACGCGAAAAACAACGAGCGGCTGATGAGGGAGATGGCGGGCAAAGAGGAACGCTCTGCCCGTTTCCGCTGCACGCTGGTGCTCGCTAAGGACGGCGAGGAAAAAGCCGTTTTCACCGGAACCGTCGAGGGACGCATCGCGGAATCACCCTCAGGCAACGGCGGCTTCGGATACGACCCGCTTTTTATCCCCACAGGCCATTCCAACACCATGGCCGATCTGGGGGCCACCGTGAAATCAACCCTGAGCCACCGCGCGGTGGCGATCCGCGCATTCGCCGCCGAAGTCGAAAAAATGGATTTAATTCACTGATAAAAACAGTTTGGGTATCTTTATGAAATTTAGTATCATCCTGCTCATGAAACGATTTCTCATCCTCGCGCTCATCCTGCCACTGGCCGCGTGTTTCTCTTCCTGTTCCAACCAAGTGAAGGCGAAGCATCCGGTATCATACCGGTTCGAGCATGGTCGCACGGCGATGATCAAAAACGGCGTCGCTTACGCACCAAGACGCGCCCCCGCCGCCGTGAAAAAAGCGATCGCGGCTGGCAACCGCCTGCAATCCAAGCCCTACAAATGGGGCGGCGGCCACGCCCACGATCACGATAGCGGATACGATTGCTCGGGAACGGTTTCCTACGTCCTGCGCGAGGCGGGATTACTCAAGGGTTCCATGCCCTCGAGCGGATATTTTAACTACGGCAAAAAGGGCGAAGGCGACTGGATCACCGTTTATGTCCGCAGAGGCCATGTCTTTATGACCGTCGCGGGGCTGCGCCTAGACACCGGCTGGGGAGCCGATCGCTCCGGCCCGCGCTGGCTCACCCGGACGCGCCCCGGCAAGGGCCATGTGATGCGCCATCCTGCAGGGCTTTAGTTTCCACAAAGTTCTTCGCGGAGTTTGTGGAAATTCCCGACGACTTTTTCCGCCAGGGAAAAATCTAGCCCCGCCGTCACACGGTTCGGAACAATCCATGTCCTCATCCCAGCCGCATGGGCTGCGAGCAGTCCGTTGTGCGAATCCTCGATCACTAGGCAACCGCCCGGCGCAACCCCGAGTCTCCCGGCAGCAGCGAGATAAAGATCTGGAGCAGGCTTGATCCGAGGTGCGTCCCCCTTGCAGATGACATCCGCGAAAAATCCCCGGAGTTCCAGCTTTTCCAACCAGCCATCCACCCACCCATGAGAGGAACTGGAAACCACCGCCTGCAGGATACCCCGCTCCTTGATCTCACCCAATAACTCCAGCACCCCGTCCATCGGCCCCTCTTTCTCCAAATCCGCCCGAATCTCCACCTGCCGTGCCGCGTCCATCTCCTCCCAGTCGATCCCGAGTTTCGTGAGATCTTCAAGGTGCGCTTTCGGTGACCATGCGTCAAAGTCCGAACCGATGCAGCGTGTATACAGCGATAGCGGCAGGTCATGCCCATGGCGTTGGAACGTCCGCAGCCAGGCCTGATAGATCGCCCACTCGGTATCGACTAGAATCCCATCGAAATCGAACAGCACAGCAGAGGGCAACATGTCTCCTCGATCATTGAAGTTGACCGGTCCTGCAAGATTCAAATGGTTCAGTTTACAAAAATATCAATTTTACCGATTTTGTTTGGCTACCCATGTCATAATGGGCACGCTCCCAGCGCACCGCATTTCCAAAACCATTCATTTCGATGAACATCCGCAGCTTCGTTGGCGCTTCCTCCGCCCTACTTCTCGCCTGGCTCGGCGCGACCTATCTCCACGAGATCCCACCGGATCGCTATCCGAAGCTGGATCGCACATCGATTTCTGCTACGTCTGCCGACAAAGTGGATCAGGCCGATGGTAACACGGAGGATCTGGGTTTCGCCCATCGTTAATCGAGCCAATCGTTCATACAGCCATGCCCGAAGAACCCATACCGACTGAGAAGAAGCCATTCAAAATCGAGCTGGAACCCGGCACCTACTGGTGGTGTTCCTGCGGACGCACCAGTCATAGTCCTTTTTGCGACGGCTCACACAAGGGCACCGGGCTGCAGCCCAAAAAACTCGAAATTTCCGTGAAATCCAGCGTCAGCCTCTGTCAGTGCAAAGCCTCGAAAAACCCGCCTTTCTGCGACGGCTCACACCGCGACCTGTAACTGTGAAACGCCCCGGTGCTCCGCTCCTCGTTGACACCGCGACGATGCGAAAGTAGCATGCCACCGCATGAATCTTGTAATGTTCAGCCTAAGCAGCCTTGCCATCATGGCTTGCGTTAGCTGCGGATCGCTCGAAAATTCCAAGGATTGGAAAGGATCGGTCAACCATCAGGTGAACCAGCTTGGATACCGGAACTGGATCGTGATTTCCGAGGCTTCGTTTCCTGCCCACAACCGCCCGGGAATGCGCCAGGTGGTTTCCGATGCGGAAGTGCCCGAGGTCGTGGACTACGTCCTCAACGCGCTCGAACAAACCCAACATGTCCGCCCCCACATCTATCTGACCCGCGAGATGCGCTCGGTGGAAAAT
>CAMBTF010000129.1 GCA_945870545.1 Akkermansia muciniphila | reverse complement strand
GATCGGCCCCTCGCTGGAGGGTTTCCAAAATCCCCGAACGTTTGAGCACTTTGTAAACGTCCTTGGTCGCGCCGGAGATGAGCAGGTGGAGGCCTTTGCGGCGCATGAACTCGGCCAGATCCTCCAGGGCGAACACGCTGGTCGCGTCGAGGTGGCGCGCGTTCTTCAGGCGCAGGATGATCACCTTGATCGCGGGATCCGCGACGATGCGTTGGATCTGCGTCCGGAACAGCTCCGAGGCGCCGAAAAATAGGTCGCCCTCGACGTGCACGATGGAGATCGCGGGGATGGGGCGCGCGCGTTTGCCCTCCCTTTCGCGCAGCTCACCGGTCTCGTTGAACTCGTATTCCGTCAGGTAGGGCTTGCTGGCTTTCCTGAGAAAAAGGGTGATGGAAATGGCGACGCCGATAAAGATCGCGACGTGCAGCGGGGCGAGTAGGGTGGCGAGGAAAGTGACTACAATCACCAACGCATCATCCCCCGTGGAGCGCAGGCAGATGCGGATCTGGCGGATGTTGAAAAGTGAGAACGAGATCGCGATGACCAGCACCGCGAGTGCCGCCTTGGGGATGTGGTCGATGAGGTTGATCCCCGTTTCCCCGGACCAGGCGATGAGGATGACGAGGATCAGTGTAAAAAGCCCAGTGTAAACGGGAGCCGCCTTGGTGGCCGCTCCGGATTGGACATTCAGCATCGAGCGCGTGAGCGAACCGGACGCCGGCATCCCGCCCGCAAGCGCCGAGCCGAGGTTCGCGTAGCCGATGGAGAGCATGTCCTGGTTCGGGTCGAGCCGGTCGCCGGTTTGTGAGGCGATCGACTTCGCCATCAGGGTGTTTTCCAGCGAGGCGAGGAAAGCGATGGCGAGCGCGAGCCCCAGCAGCGCGGAGATGTCGTTGAATATTCCCTCGCGCACCAAATGGGGCCAGGCCGGCATCAGCTCCGCGAAGCCGAAGGTGGTAAACGTCGCCTCCCCGGCGAAGGGGCCGATGTCGAAATGGATCAGCGGGCCGAAGAGCGCGGAGCCTAGGACGAGCGCGATGGAGAAGGCGGGCCACGATTTTTTCCATTTCCGGAAAGCCAGATAGATGAGGAGCGTGACCGCGCCAATGGTGAGCGGCACCCAATCCGTGCGCGGCAGGGAGGTGATAAGCTCCCAAACGAGGCCGAAAAATGTCGCGGTTTTCTCGGAATCCACGTAGGCGTCGAGGCCGAGCAACGGCTTGAGCTGGTTGCCGATGATGAGCACCGCCGCGCCCGCCATGTAGCCGACGAGCACGCTGCGAGAAACGTATTGGAGCAGGTCCGCGACCTTGAGTGTCGCGCCGATCACCGAGCAGATCGCGATAAGCAGAACCAGCAGCGGCAGCAGCTCGGGGATGCGGGATTGCATCGCCGGGTTCACCGAAAAGAAGCTGAATAGCATGAAGGCCGTCGCGTTCGTCGGGCCGGGGACATTGAAGCGCGAGCTGGCGAAAAACGGCGCGATCATCGCGGCCACGGCCGCGCTCACCAGCCCATAGACCACGTCCAGGCCGGCGATGGCCGCGTAGGCGATGGCCTGCGGCAGAGCCAGCAGCGTGACGTTTCCGGCCGCCCGGATGTCAGCGGCGAACTTGTCGCGGGAATAGGCGTTGACCGGCCCTACCCGGGGCAGGAAATCGATCTGCCCGGTGGCGAAATACCCCCGAAGCTGGCGGGAGGCTTTTTTGATGAATTGCCAGGAGATCATGAGACTCCCCCAGGATTACCTGAACCGCGCCCTCCTGAACAGGTGCAAGCCGAGCAGGCCGCACAAAACATTCGGCGCCCACAACGCGAGGGTGGCGGCGGTATCGCTTTCAAAGCCCTCGGCGGCCAGCATGAAAAGGTAATAGAGCATCCCGATCCCGAGGCTGAGAACGAGCCCGCCCGAGGTGTCCTTGCGCCGGGCTTTCATGCCCAGCGGAACGGCCACGCAGGCGAAAGAAAGGCAGGCCAGCGACAAGCTGTAGCGCTTGGTGATTTCCGCACCGAGCTCGACCCGCTTCTTGTCCGGGAGATCCGGATTCTCCGCGATGTAGCGGCGGATCTCCGGGTTTGTCATCGCCGAAGAACGCACCTTGCGGTATTGCACGGAGCCGAAATCGAAGAGCCAAGGCTCGGCCTCCCGCGCGAACGCGAATTCGGACGTGCCATCTTCCCCTTTCGCCTCGATGAACGCGTCGATGAGTTTCAGCCGCAATTGCTTTTTATCCTCATCCACGACCAGCGACACCTCGCCGGCATGGACGTAGGCTTCGGCGCGCGCCGCCACCCCGTTGTCGCCGTTGGAAACCTGGTAAAGGTGAAAGCCTTGCAGCGAATCACCCACGCGTTTCTCGACGAAGACCTTCTGGTTCTTGAAGCGGGACTGCACAAGGCCCGGATTGAGGAGGGAACGCGGGTCGCGCTTCACCTGCTCGTAAAGCATTTCCGTGAGCGAGGCCTTGGCATGCGGGACAACGTTCACATTGACCCAGGCGCAAAGCCCCGAAAGCAGCGCGGCGATCACGAATACCGGCAGCGCGAGCCGCACGAGGCTGATCCCCGCGACACGGAAAGCGTTGATCTCGTTTTCTCCCGAGAGCCTGCCGAACACGAGGATCACGGCGGAAAGGAAGCCCCATGGGATCGTAAACATCAGCGAGAACGGCACCACGTTGAGGATGAAGCGGAACACCAGGCCGGGGGGCGCGTGTTGCTCTACGAGCAGAGGGCGCACCTGCTTAAAGAGGTTCCCCATCACCAGCACGAGGCTGAGCACCACGATCGCATACAAAGTCCCCACAAGGACTTGTTTGGCGATGTAGCGGTCGGCGAGGCGCATGGCAGAGCCTCACGACCCGCCTTCGAAGTTGCAAGTGGCAAGATGGCGGTTTCGCCGAAGTTTGGGGTTTGACGAAAGCTGTTTCCGCGTAGCCTGCGCCCATGCGCGCGGTGCTCATTATCGAAACCTCCACCGAGGCGGCCTCGGTCGCGCTCGCTGTGGATGGCGAGATCGTCGCGGAAAAAAGCTTCCTGAGCGACCGCCGGCACAATGCGCTGCTCTTCGCGCCGCTGGCGGAGATCGTAAGAATCCACGGCGGGAAATCCTTCGACGCCGTCCTGGTGGGTAGCGGGCCGGGCAGTTACAGCGGCACCCGGGTGGGCGTAGCGGCGGCGCAGGGAGCCGCTCTCGTGGCGGGCTGCAAAGCGGTGGCTATACCCTCCATTCTCGCCGTGCCCGCGGCACTTTCCGGCGGCAAATGCCTCGCGGTGGGAGACGCAAGGCGCGGCTCTTTCTGGCTAGCGAACATTGACCAAGGCCGGCTGTCCGGCGGGCTCACTTTGACGGATGCGTCCGGGCTGGACTCCGCCCTTCGTCTCGCGGGTGAGGCGGCGGTTCGCGTTTCCTCGTCGGATCGATTGGTTGGCCGCGAGATCCCGTTCGCCCTGCCCTCAGCAGTCGGGCTGTGGCAGGCGTGGCACAATGCCACGCCGCAGGATCGCGCCATCTGGGCCGGGCGCACCCCGCAGCCGATCTATCTCGCCCAGCCGCACATCACCGCTTCCAAAAAGGCAACCTACGGGCGGCAATGAGGCAAAGGCGAGCATTTCAAACATATCGATCAGCCCCAAGCCCGGGTTCGCACGACACGGCAGCCTGCCCGGACTCTTCCTTGATGTTTAAAGTTTAAAATTTAAAGTTTCCCCCATGCGTTGCTTTTACTCCGAGTCCCTTGAGCTTGATCTGCCGAGCGGACACCCGTTTCCGATGGAGAAATTCCGTGTTTCCAAGGAGATGCTTCTGCAGGGGGGCATCCTGAGGCCGGAAGAGATCATCGAGGTGAAGGCGGTGGATTTCCACCACATCCTGCGCGTCCACGACCGAGCCTACATCGAGAAAGTCCAGTCGAACCTCCTTGGCCGCAAGGAGCAGATCCTGCTCGGGCTGCCCGCCTCGCCAAACCTTTTCGCCCGTTCCGCCACCGAGGTGGAGGCCACGCGGCTCGCTTGCAACGCCGCTCTCACCGATGGCGTGGGCGTCTGCCTCGCAGGCGGCACGCACCACGCCTTCCGCGGCCACGGCGAGGGCTACTGCGTTTTCAACGACATCGCCATCGCCATCCGGGATCTTCAGGATAAGCGCCCGGGCATCAAAGTCATGGTCGTCGATACCGACGCCCACCAGGGCAACGGCACCGCCTCCCTCCTTGGCGATGATCCACGCGTTTTCACCTACTCCATCCACGTCGGCCGCAACTATCCCACGAAAAAAGTCGCCTCCACCCTAGATGTGGAAACCGTCCGCTACGTGGAGGGCGAGATGTATCTGCAGGAGCTTTTCCGGACGCTGGCGGACTCGCTCGACAAGTTCTCGCCCGATCTCGTCATCTGGATCTCCGGCGCGGACAACCACCGCAACGACCGCTTCGGCCAGATGCACCTTTCCCTCAATGACATCCAGCGCCGCGACGAGGTGCTGCTGCGCGCCATGATCAAGAACCGCATCCCCGTCGCCATCCTCTACGGCGGCGGCTACAACCGGCAACCCGAGTTCACCGCCAAACTCCACCGCAACACCATCGCCACCGCGAAACGCCTCGCTGCCGAATACCGCGGACTGTGAAAGCGGGCCCGGATGTGTTAGACTGCCTGCCAGAAGTCCTTTCGTATTGAATCGTAGCTGGCGATTCCCCAAGTGTGTTCGTGCTCTCTCGATGGCGAAGTCCACGACTTCGGCGCCGGGACTCGAGTTGATGATCGCCTGATATGCCGGAAAGATGCGTTCGATGCCTCCCACGCATCGGAGCGAGCAGGGAACCCGCCAACACAAATTCCATAAGCCGGGAGCCAACCCTCGCTCCGGGCTTGTTCAACTAAGGGCGCAGTCGAATGGGTTCGTTATCACTCACCCATTCGCAGCACCCTTTATTGTTATGCGTCTTTATTTAAGCTGGAATCATCTCAAACTCCACTTTGTCACTCCCAATTTTTGATCTAGCGTGCTCCAACGTGATGCCTACGACATTACCCTGAGCATCGTAATCAAGGATCGTGTTATCATCGAGATCACGGGTGTCAGTCACCTCGGTTGCACGAAGCTCGAAATAAAGCGTGTCGGTGTCTTGGAAATATCTAGCCTTCATCGGTCTTAAATCTGCGGTCAAAAAATGCGTTGTGAACTGTTTCTCCGTCTTCGAGAACTATAACCCTTAGAAATCGGTTGTCCATCTCTGAAATACTTGCCCAAAGCCGAATTCGTCCATCTGGCTGGACGACGCGTGTAGCTGGGGAGGTCATTACTCGCTCAATCCATTCATCCGTAATCGCAGCCCGATCAGCACGCAGCTTCATCGAACGAAAATATGCGGTAGTCTTCACACGGCAACGCTGCCTCCGGACTACCGCTGGTGCGAGAAAATTTCTACATAACGTTTGATGTGCGCCCACCGGCGCGATTGAAGGGATGTTGAAAATGAAATTGAAAAGCTTCTGGCCGGTTGGTGCGTCATGACTTATTTCGCTTAGATTTCCATCGCATAACTCAGTGCTGCGCGCACGTCATCCATTGCCTTACCGTAAAATGTTCCGATTGGTCCCTGTAGCTCGTGATGCTGAACAGCTTGTAAGCCCTGCACATTGGCATAGCTCTTTATCCGCAGAAAGG
>CAMBTF010000128.1 GCA_945870545.1 Akkermansia muciniphila | reverse complement strand
TTCTGCGGTGGCATCACCGGGGTGGTGTTTTTCAGCGTCGCGATCTGGTCACGGAGGTGAGCGGCGCGCTCGAACTCGAGTTTGGAGGACGCCTCGCGCATTTCCTGCTCCAGCTCGGCAATGACGCGAAGCTTGTCATAGGCGGTTTCATCCTCGGCGACGAGGGAGGCGTTGAGTTGATCGGCGTGCTGTTTGCCCTTTTCGTAGGAATGCAGACTCTGCTGGACGGAGCGGACGACGGATTGCGGGGTGATGCCGTGCTCCTCGTTGTGCGCGATCTGGCGGGCGCGGCGGTATTCGGTGACGTTGATCAGGGTCTGGATGGAATCAGTGACGACATCCGCGAAAAGCACGCATTCGCCGTTGAGGTGGCGGGCGGCGCGGCCGGCGGTCTGGATGAGGGAGGTTTCGTTGCGGAGGAAACCTTCCTTGTCGGCGTCGAGGATGCAGACGAGCGAAACCTCCGGGAGGTCGAGGCCTTCGCGCAGGAGGTTGATGCCGATGAGGATGTCAAACGTCGCGGCGCGGAGCTGGCGGAGGATTTCCACGCGCTCAATGGCATCGATATCGGAGTGCAGGTAGCGGCACTTCAGGCCGGTGGAGGAAAGGTAATCGGCGAGGTCTTCGGCGGTCTTTTTCGTGAGAGTGGTCACGAGCACCCGCTCGCCCTTCTCGACCCGCTGGCGGCAGAGCTCGATGGTCTCGTCGATCTGGCCCTTGAGCGGCCGTATCGTCAGCACCGGATCTAACAGCCCCGTCGGGCGGATGATTTGCTCGACGACGAGCGGCGTGCCGCGTTTCTCCGGATGGAAATCGGCGATGGCTTCCTCGTTGCCCGAGGGCTTGACCTTGATTTTTTTGAAATCAAACGGAGTCAGCCCGTCCTCGCCGAGCCTGCCTTTGGTAGCGATGAACTTCTTGTTTTCAGGCCGGGAGTTGACGATATCGAATGGCCCCGGCGTGGCGGAAACATAGACGCGCTGGCCGGTCATTTCCATGAACTCGTCGAAGCGTAGCGGGCGGTTGTCCATCGCCGAGGGCAGGCGGAAGCCGTGCTCGACCAAGGTCGTCTTCCGCGATTTGTCGCCCTCGAACATCCCGCCGATCTGCGGGATCGTGGCGTGGGATTCATCGACGAGCAGGAGGAAATCGCGCGGAAAGAAATCGAGCAGCGTGTGCGGGCGCGAGCCGGGCGGGCGGGCTGTTAGATGCCTGGAGTAGTTCTCGATTCCCTGGCAGAAACCCATTTCCGACATCATCTCCAAGTCATACTCTGTTCGCATCCGCAGGCGCTGTGCCTCGATGAGCTTGCCTTCCTTTTCCAGTTCCGGGATGCGCTGGTCGAGTTCTTCGCGGATCTTGGTGATCGCGGTTTTCATCTTGTCGCCCGCCGTGACGAATTGCTTGGCGGGGTAGAGCGTGTGCGTTTCCAGAATCTCCATCACTTTCCCGCTGACCGTATGGATGGAGGAAATGCGCTCCACCTCATCGCCGAAGAACTCGATGCGGATCGCGGTCTCATCGAGGTAGGCGGGATGGACTTCGACCACGTCGCCGCGCACCCGATATTTCCCGCGGCCGAAGGCGATGTCGTTCCTTTCGAAAAGAAGCCCCACCAAAGCTGTTAGAAGCTCCTCGCGGGTGATTTGCTGGCCGACCCACACCGGGAACATCATGTCCTTGTAATCCTCCGGCGAACCCAAGCCGTAGATGCACGAAACTGAGGCGATCACGATGGTATCGTCGCGGGTGAGCAGCGAACCCATTGTCGAGAGACGCAGGCGCTCGATCTCCTCGTTGATCGACGAGTCCTTCTCGATGTAGGTGTCGGAGCGGGGGATATAGGCCTCGGGCTGGTAGTAATCGAAGTAGGAGACGAAATACTCGACCGCGTTGTGCGGGAAAAAGTTTTTGAACTCGGAGTAGAGCTGCGCGGCGAGGGTCTTGTTGTGGCTCATCACCAGCGCGGGCTTGCCGTGGCGCGCGATGAGGTTCGCCATGGTGAAGGTTTTCCCGGAACCGGTCACACCGAGCAAGGTCTGGTGCTTGTTTCCCGCCTCTAGGGATTTCACCAGCTTCTCGATCGCCTGATGCTGGTCGCCCTGGGGGCTGTATTCGCTGGAGAGGCGGAAAGGCATGTGGCGGGAAGATGGGGCTTTGGGCGGATATTTCCAGTAGGGAAAAGGGTAGGGCAAACCTTTGCGGGACAAACCCTGCTTTTCGGTGTTTAGTGAGCCTATGCGAAATCGGAAGGATGTGCTAAAAAACTTCGCCTTGCTCGCACTGCTTTGCGGTGTGGGTCTGTTCGCCTATCTCGCCACCACCTTCACCATTTCCGAAGTTACGGAGAAACCGGAGCAGCCGTCGCAGGCAGCGAAACCGAAATCCTCTCCTCAGGATGATCCCGCCCTGAAAACGAAAACCGTTGAGCGCGGAAAATCCGGACGCCTCGACATGGCGGCGATCAACGACGGCGCGCTCCCCAACCAGCGGGTGATCGTCTTCAAGGACAAGGCCGCGCTCGAAGCCTTTCTCGCGAAACTTGGCAACGGTCTGAACCTGTTAGGGCGGCTCGACAAGCTCAACGCCCTCCACGTCGGCTTCGGCAGCGAGGACGACCTGCTCGCGCTGCTGGATGGCACGGAGGAAACAGGTTTCATCTATCCGGTGAACATCCCGGAGTTCAGCACCGGGGCGCAGGCGGGTGCGGCTCCTCTCGGTAACGGGTTGCTCGATTGGCTGGGCGTGACCGGCGACAACTCGCTTTGGGGAAAAGGCGTGAAGATCGCGATCCTCGACACCGGCATCGCCGATCACATCGCGTTCAAGAACGCCATCGAGCGCATCAACCTCGTCCCGCTTCCCGCCAACGCCGCCGACCTCAACGCCCACGGCACCTCGGTCGCGTCGCTCATTTTTAGTTCGAACCCGCTCGCCCCCGGGATCGCGCCGGGAGCCACGCCCCTCTCGGTCCGCATCGCCGATGACAACGGCTCATCTAACAGTTTTCTGATCGCGCAGGGGATCATCGCCGCCGTGGACGCCGGGGCTCAGCTGATCAATATTTCGCTCGGCGGAAACGGGCGCAGCAGCTTGGTGGAAAACGCCCTCGATTACGCGAAGCAGGCCGGCGTCGTGGTTGTCGCCGCGGCGGGAAACAGTGGCACCGCAGGCGTGATGCAACCTGCCGCGAGTCCTTCGGTAGTGGCGGTTGGCGCGGTGGATGCGAAGAACCAGCCCATGGCTTTCTCGACAACCGGCAAGCAAGTGGCGGTGGCCGCGCCGGGTTATGCGGTGAGAGCCGCCTATCCGGGAAACATGGCGGCCACGGTATCCGGGACCTCGTTTTCCTCGCCCATCGTGACCGGTGTAATCGCTGCGACGATGAGCCAGGGCGGCCCGCAAAACCTCAGCGGCACCGCCGCCCTCAGCGCGATGAACTCGAACCTAATCGACATCGCGGAACCCGGCGGAGATACGGCGACAGGAGCGGGCGTGCCCGACATGTGGGGCATACTCAACGGCAACACCCCTGGCATCTACGACGCGGCCGTCACCTCCATCACCACTTCCCGCGGCCAGGTGCAGGCGCTCGTCCAGAACCTGGGCACCGAAACCCTGGTCAACGCCGGCGTATCGGTCCGCGTCAACGGCGTCACTACCAACGCCAATATCACTACCCTCGCCCCCGGCGACACCCGGGTCATCACCGTGCCCACCGGTGGTGTGGAAAGCTTGGACATCCAGGGCAGCGTACGACTCTCAACCGGCCAGACCGACCTGCGCCCGTCCAATGATTCCCTTTCACAAAGCAGCACCGCTCCTTAGCCTCCTATTGTTCGGCCTTTCACGTAAGGATTTTTGGCAAACAGTCTAACCAAGGCCGTCCCTTGTAGTCGGGGCATTTGTGACATGTTTGAGCAGGGCTAAAAAAGGAGAAAGCCGCTAACCCTTTAAGGATCAGCGGCTTTCATTGGTTGCGGGAGTAGGATTTGAACCTACGGTCTTCAGGTTATGAGCCTGACGAGATACCTGACTTCTCCATCCCGCGTTTGGATGCGGCTTGTGGCCGGGTGGGGAACCTATACCGTCGCAGATCGGATTGGCAAGTCGGAATTTGCTTCCACGCGATTTTTCCGCTTCGCTGCCTGCACACGACCATGGATTTGATCGATACGAGGAAGAAGATCCTGGAACGAGAGGAGTGGCAGGCGATCTGTGATTCGCATCTCGCCGAGGCACGGAACTTTACGGACAGGGCGCGGTTTCGGCGCGACCGAGGTGAGGAGCATCCCGTGAAGGATTTTCTTTTCCGCTACTATCCCTACCCGCTCGCCTTGCTGGAACTCTGGCAGCCAGCCTTGGGGATCTCCCTGCGGTTCGATGAGATATCAGCCCTGCCCGCGCGCTTTCTCGGCAAGCGCTACCGCACGGCGGGCGGCGTGTGTGAACTCGATCCGGCATCTGCGACCGATAAGGAGATGAATCGACTCTCCTGGATACAAAGCCTTTTGGTCGCGACACAGAGCCACGCGCCAAATTTCGCATGCCATGGCCTGCACGAATGGGCGATGGTTTTTCGTGCCGAGGAAATCCGCCACTCCTCCATCGCGCCGTTGCGTCTGCCGCAAGGCGAGATCGATGCGCTCGTCGAATCACGCCCCATCGCCTGCACGCACCACGACGCGTTCCGATTTTTCTCGAAGCAGGCTCTACCGCTGAACCGATTCCAACCCACCCTGGACACGCGCCACGAGAACGAGCAGCCAGGCTGCGTCCATGCGAATATGGATCTCTACAAATGGGCCGCGAAATCGATGCCGTGGATCGGGTCGGATCTGCTGCTGGAAACTTTCCGCCTCGCCCTGCGTCTGCGTGACCTCGATATGCGCGCCAGCCCTTATGATCTTTCGGCTTGGGGTGTGGTGCCGGTGAAAATCGAGACCGGCGAAGGACGGCGGGAATACGAAAGCGAACAGCGCAGGCTCGCGGAAGAGGCGCGGGGCTTGCGCAATAAGCTGATCGGTTCATTGGGATGCCTCGTTGGCACAGGATCCGCCAACGACGGGCTGGGACTGCGAGTCCGAGCCACGGATTGACGCTCCCTCCCTCTCCGTCACCACTATTTGGGGTCACATTTTAACATTCCTCCCTTGATCGGACTCCACTCACCGCTTTTCGATCGCTACGATGGTCACGTCGTCCATCTGTGGCCCCTCGCCGGTGAAGGATTTCACTGCTTCCTGGACTTGTTTCACCACCGCCTCGGCACCCAGCCTTGCGGCTTCGCGGAACGTTTGTGACAGCCGTTCCAGGCCAAATTCTTCTTCGCCCGCGTTGAGTGCCTCTTTCACGCCGTCGGTGTAAAGCAGGACGCAATCGCCGGAGTCCAGGGTGATGCGCTCGTCGGCAGTCACGCGCTCGAAAACGTTTCCCGAATCGATGCCAAGCGCTAGGCCCTTCGGTTTCGAGATCTCGACCTCGCCGCTTGCCTTGCGGTAGATTAGCGCCGGTTCGTGGCCTGCTCGGCAGAAGATGAATGAACCGTCGGCGGGATCGAGGATGCCGTAGTTCATGCTAATGAACATGTCCTCGTGGATGTCCGGAAAAAGGTAGCGGTTCACGGTGGAGAGCGCTGCGGAAGGGGATGAGTTGGCTAGCGAGAAGGCCCGCAGAAGGCTGC
>CAMBTF010000127.1 GCA_945870545.1 Akkermansia muciniphila | reverse complement strand
CCGCCGCCACCGCGACCTTGAGCTGCGCCACATCGATCCCGGCCTTCTGCAAAATCGGCGTGGCAATGCCGCCCTCCTGCTGCAGCAGCGCGAGCAGCACATGGGCGCTTTTCAATTCCGGATGCGACGATTTCGAGGCCAGCCCCTGAGCGGTCTGAAGCGCCTCCTGAAGTTTCTGAGTGAGTTTATCGAGTGCCATGGATTTGAAAAGTTGATGTTCGTGTAGCACCCGATCTAACAGTAGGGATCATTTGTATCTTATCTCCAAATCAGCCCGGCGCAAGCAAACGAAAGAGGCATATCCTGTCAAAAGCAGCGCGGAGATTTGCGTCTCACCTAGACGTTGCCAGCACAACCTTTCGGTTACCTTGACATTTCAGCATCCTCGGGTCTTAAATCCACCAGCGAATGACCAAAAAGCGGATCACAGCAAAAAAACTCGTGCGCGTAGAATTCACCACGCGTTGTTTCCAATGGGTGAACCGGACGCTCTATCTATGCGTGGCGGTCGCATTCGGTCTGCTAATCGCAGCCACCGCGGCTCCGCAAAAAAAAGAATATGAGAGGCTTCAGGCGCAACTCCGCGCCGCCCAAGACCGCGAACGCGAAACTCTCGCCCGCAAGAACCACCAGCGTATCGAGCTTCAGGCGCTGCGCGAGGACACGGCCTACCTTGAAGTGCAGGCGCGCGATCGGCTCAATTTTTACCGCGAGGGCGAGCGGGTGCTGCGCTTTGAAAGCGACCGCTAGCATGGTTAGCGAGTAGGTCTTCGCTGTTGACCCCCTTCCCACAGAACAACTAGATTATGGCCATGCCACGCCTGATCAAAGCGCTTTTCGCTTGTCTCCTTCTACTCACGCAGGTGGGGAAAGCCGAACATGTGATCGTCTGTGGCGGCCCGGCCTTACGGAAATGGGAGGACTACCGCATCAAAGATGACCAGCATGACCGCTGGTGGGGAAATTTCGTCCGGGCATCGACGCTGCGCATGGCAGAGATCCGCCTCGCCTACGGGAAGGAAGCCCCTTTGGTTTGGCTGGTTTATCGTCCGGGATTCGAGGCGCGCGGCCGTGAAGACGGAAAGCCCTACACCAAATGGATCGCCGAA
This sequence comes from Akkermansia muciniphila, assembly GCA_945870545.1. Taxonomy (GTDB): domain Bacteria; phylum Verrucomicrobiota; class Verrucomicrobiia; order Verrucomicrobiales; family Akkermansiaceae; genus Luteolibacter; species Luteolibacter muciniphilus_A. Next base: position 4,595 of record CAMBTF010000127.1, on the reverse strand, counting down.
CAGGCAGCCAAGCGCAAAGCTACCCTGATCTGGTTCAACTCCGGCGGCGACTACATCAACAAGATCAATTCGCGCCCGCGCGGCTCCGTGCAAACTTTCGATTATTTCGGCCACTCCAACAAATACTCGTTCATGTTCGATTACGGCTCTGAAATCATGGCCGTCTCCAACGCTTGGCTCCACGAGCGCGACATCCCGCGCCTCAAATCCTCCATTTTCGCCCGCAACGCCCACTGCAAATCCTGGGGCTGCCACACCGGACAATCGATGTCCAAGGCATGGAAAAATCACTTGGGGATCTCCCTCGAAGGAGCCAACGGAAAAACCGTTTACACCTTAGTCGGCCAAGGCACTATGCCCATCGGCTACGGCGGATGGGTGCGGTAGGTAAAAGCTGAAATCCTGAAAGCTGAAATGCTGAAATGGATTCCAACACTACCCCTCAATCAGCATTTCAGCATTTCAGTTTCCAGCATTTACCCCATGACCCTCACCGAACTCCAAAACCTGCATTCCCTCCCGTTTTTCGAACTCATCCAGAAGTCCCGCGCGGTGCATGAGGAAAACTGGGCCGATCCGGAAATCCAGCTCTGCACCCTGCTCTCGATCAAGACCGGCGGCTGCTCCGAGGATTGCTCGTATTGCGCCCAATCCGCCCGCTACAAATCCGGCGTGGAATCCGAGCGCCTGATGGCAAAATGCGATATCATGGAGCGCGCCAAGGTCGCCGCGGAAACCGGTTCCACCCGCTTCTGTATGGGCGCGGCATGGCGCGGCGTGCGCGGCGGCACACAGCGTTTTGAGCAAGTCATCGACATCATCCAGGACGTTTCCAAGCTCGGCATGGAGGTCTGCGTCACCCTCGGAGAACTTGGCCCCGAGGAGGCGAAACGCCTCAAGGAAGCGGGCGTCACCGCCTACAACCACAACCTCGACACCTCCCCCGAGCACTACCCCAACATCGTCACCACCCACACCTACGAGGATCGCCTGCGTACCATCCAGAACGTTCAGGACGCGGGCATGTCCGTATGCTGCGGCGGCATCCTAGGCCTCGGGGAAACGATCACCGACCGCCTCCGCATGTTGGAGGTCATCTCGAATTTCGATCCCCAGCCGGAGTCCGTGCCGATCAATTCCCTCATGCCCATGCCCGGCACTCCGCTGGCGGAAAACCCGCAGATCGATACCTTCGACATCGTCCGCATGATTGCGGTCACCCGCCTCGCGATCCCGAAAGCGAAAGTCCGCCTCTCCGCCGGCCGCACTCGCCTTTCCGACGAGGCGCAGGCGCTCTGCTTCTTCGCCGGCGCGAACTCGATCTTCTACGGCGACAAGCTCCTCACCGCCAAAAACCCCTCCGTGGAAAAGGATCAGGTCTTGCTCGCCAAGCTCGGCCTCTCCCCGCTCGCCCCCGTTCTGCCTGACCGCGAAGCGGCGATGGCGTGAGCGTCAAGACTCAAGACGAAGAGACTCAAGACACAAGAGAAGAGATTGATTCAGGATGGACGAAGTCAATCTTCGGTTGCCGCCCGCCGATTTCCGTTCCATCCCGGTGCCGCTTCCATCTACTCTGCGCGCGTGGCGGCACCCCACCAACCTTGCCTAGAAACCGACGGAAAATTTTTCCGACGGCACGGCAATCGGCATTGGATGAAAGCCGTTACCTACGGCCCGTTTCCACCGGAGAAGGCGTTCCCTCTTTCCGATGATTTTGCGAAAATTCGCGCTGCCGGATTCGATACGGTACGCCTGTTCGAACTACCCGATTCCACCCTTCTCGCTGAAGCACAGCGCGCAGGCCTGATGGTATTCGCTGGGCTGCGTTGGAACCATTACGAGGATTTCCTCTCCAAGCCCGCGATCCTCTCCTCTGCACGAATCCATCTCGCGGAATGGTTGGAAAATCACGCCGCGCACCCCGCCCTCGCCGGGGTCTATGTCGGTAATGAAATTCCAGCCGATCTCGTCCGATGGATGGGGCCCGCCGCCGTGCGCGAGGCGGTCGAGGGTCTCATCGATCTCGGCAAGAGAATCGCGCCCCATCTCCTTTTCGCCTACGCGAACTACCCGTCCACCGAATACCTAGAACCCGGCAACGCCGATTTCTCCGCCTTCAACATCTACCTGGAAGAAAAGGAAAACTTCGCCGCGTATCTGCGCCGCCTGCATAACATCGCCGGAGACCGCCCGCTCGTGGTATCCGAGTTCGGCATGGACTCCGCCCGTAACTCTCGGGAAAAGCAGGCAGAAACGCTTGGCTGGGCTTTGGAAATTTCCCACCGCGAGGAAACAGCGGGCTTCACCGTCTATGCATGGTGCGACCTGTGGCTCAATAACGGAAGCGAGATCCTCGACTGGGACTTCGGCCTCACCGACCGCGACGGACGCGAAAAGCCCACCTACTTGGTTTGTAGTAATTTCCACCCATCTCCCCCACCACAGCCCGCCCACAGCTTTTCCGTGATCGTCTGCACCCGCAACGGCGGCAAGCGCATCGCCTCATGCCTCGCCGCCATCGCGAAAATGGACGGCAAGCCTTTCGAGACCATCGTTGTTGATGACGGCTCGACCGACGGCACCGCCGCCTTGATCGCCGGAAAATTTCCCGACATCCGCCTCATTTCCATCCCGCCATCCGGACTCAGCGCCGCGCGGAACATCGGCGCTGAGGCGGCCACGGGAGAGATCCTAGCGTTCACCGACGATGACTGCGAGCCCGATCACGAATGGGTCGTCCGCCTCGACCGCGCATTCCTCGATCCAGATATCTCCGCAGCTGGTGGCCCGAACCTTCCTCCGCCCGCCCGCAGCGAACGTGAAGCCGTGATCCGCGCCGCGCCGGGCGCTCCCAGCCATGTGCTTCTCGACGACACGCGCGCCGAGCACTTGCCGGGCTGCAACATCGCCGTCCGAAGCGCGGCCTTTGCGGCGGTCGGTGGGTTCGACCCCGCGTTCCGAACCGCAGGCGACGATGTGGATTTTTGCTGGCGGCTAAGCGATGCCGGCCATCGCCTTGGCTTCGTGCCTGGCGCATTCGTCTGGCATTGGCGCAGGCCTTCCATCGTCACTTTCCTCAAACAGCAGCTCGGCTACGGAAAGGCGGAGAAACTCCTCCTCGCCAAGCACCCGGAGTGTTTCGGGAAAAACGGCGAGGCACGCTGGCAAGGCTTCGTCTATGGCGGCGGCGCGGTGCGCGTCGGTGACGGCTCGGTAATCTACCATGGCGCGATGGGGCAAGCCGGATACCAGTCCATCATGAACCGCATGTTACCGCTTCGCCCGATCGATTCCGCTTTTCGCACGCCACGCTCGGAATTCCTGCTTCGCCTGCTCCACGTCCTCCAACCTGCCGCACGCCGCTGGGCTAGAAGCCGACGAATCATGCCGCCGCTCGCGAAACCCGTTTTCACGGAACCCAAGACGATCCACGAATTTGGAATAGCCGGAGATGAGAAAAAATTTCGTAACCATTACCTCCAAACCCTTATCGCAAAAGGATGGCAGCCCTCCGGTGAGAGCTCCGCATGGGATCTGGAGAAAGACGGCAGCCACGTCCTCATCGCCACCGAACGCTGCGGCCCGAACCTCACCCGCACCCTGTTCCGTGTCTCGGGTGATCCCGATGCCGCGCAAGCCCTGGAACGGGAGCTGCGCAGTATTAAGAAAAATGAACCGCAGATGGACGCAGATGGACGTTAATGGAAAAAAACTTATGAGCATCCTTCTTCTCTTAGATCTGCGTGTATCTGCGTCCATCTGTGGTTAATTTTTCTTCTTTCCGATGTCCCTGCTCACCAAAGACTACGATTACCACCTCCCGCCCGAGCTGATCGCCTCGCGGCCGTTACCCGACCGTGCCGCCTCCCGGATGCTGGTGATCGACCGCAAGGATGGCAACATCACGCACGGCCGCTTCGCGGATTTCGCGGATCACCTCAAACCCCGCGACCTGCTCGTCCTCAATAACACCCGCGTGATCCCCGCCCGCCTTTTTTCCGACGACGGGCGCACCGAACTCCTCTGCCTCGACCGCCCCTCCCCCACCCTCTGGCGCTGCCTCGCCAAGCCCGGTAAGCGGATGAAGGTGGGGCGCAGCGTCACCGTCGGTGGAATTACGGGAATCGTAGTGGAAGTGCTGGAAAACGGCGACCGTATGATCCTCTGGGAATCCGCGCCCGATCTCGACAAGCTCGGCCACCTCGCACTGCCGCATTACATGGGGCGCGACGACGAGGAATCCGACAAGGAACGCTACCAGACGGTTTACGCGAAAGAGGAGGGGGCCATCGCCGCGCCGACCGCCGGCCTGCATTTCACGCCGGAAATCCTATCCCGCATCGACCACGATTTCATCACCCTGCATGTGGGAGTCGGCACCTTCCGGCCGGTCTCCGTGGATCACATCGGCGAGCACGTGATGCACTCGGAGAAATATTCCGTCACTCCGGAGGCGGCGGAGCGCATCCATACCGCTGGCCGCGCGTTCGCCGTCGGCACGACCGTGACGCGCGTGCTGGAGTCGCTGGCGGGCGGCGGGCAACGCATCGCCCCGGACGCCGCGCTTTCCGGCTCGACCGATATCTTCCTCCACC
>CAMBTF010000126.1 GCA_945870545.1 Akkermansia muciniphila | reverse complement strand
TGAAAAGCGCGATGAAGCCGGCGAAGACGGGGGACACCTCCAGCCACCAGGTCGTCCTGTCGTAGGGTTGCCAGCCCGACCAAGCCAAGACCGGCAGCATGGCGAGAAGCAACGGGATGTTGGGATGGGTTTTCATCCGCCTAGGAATGTCATCTTTTCCGCTCCGGTTTCCAACCAACTCCTCCGTAATCTTGGCGGGCGGGAAAAGTGAAGGCTTATGGAAAATCTCCCATGGAGCGGCGGATCAGAATCCGTCGAAGACCAGAGGGAGCCGATGCGGGGTGCGTATGCCCTTTTCATAGTTACTTCATGGGCACGGCAGCTGAATGCAGCCGCTCCTTGCGCTGCGCGGATGACGCCAGCATGGCTACCGTGGTGCTTTGGCTTACGGGATGGAGTGGTAGATTTCTTCCAGCGCCATGACGGTGTAGGCGGTGACGAGGACAGGGTTGGATTCCATCCAGCGGCCGTTGTCGTTCACCCACGAGCCGTTTTCACGTTGGGAGGAAAGCAGTTTCCCGGCGAGGTCTTTGCGCCAATCCGCCTCGGAGCCGTTGGCGAGTTTGAGCTTGTCGATGCCCGCGGCATTGAGCGCCTTGGCCATGGCCTGGTAGTAATAATAGAGTCCTTCAGCGCCCATGTTGGGATTTTCCTCGACGGTGTAGTTCTGTCCTAGCCATGCCTTTACCGCCACGACGCGGGGATCATCCGGGGTGAGTTTGGCGTAAACGAGCGACAGCAGGCCCGCGTAGGAGATGGAGCCGTAGGAGCGGAGCGCGACCTTGCCATCGGCGGTGGTGTCGGTGCCAGCCTTGGAGTCCCCGGGTGTGTAAACGAAGCCGCCCTTGTTCTTCGGATCATCGGAAGCCCATTCCTGATCGTTTGTTTCGGTGAGGTTCTGGCTGCGGGAAAGAAAGGTCAGCGCGGCGTCCCAATCGAGCTTCGGTTCGTTGGCGTAGTTCCCGTCCTCGATCACCTTGTCGGAAAGTGAGAGAGCTTCCAGCGCAAGGTAGGTGTTCGACATGTCGGTGTGATCATCCTTGGAGCCGTAGCCGATGCCGCCGTCGTTCTTGTTGTCGGTTTTGCCTTTCACGCCGATGTCCCACTGGTTCGCGATGAGATGGCGGCGCGCCTTGACGATGGCGGGTTCAAACTCCGGCATGCCGGTGGCGGACATGGCAGTGAGCGAGGTGGCGGTGTTGTAAACGGCTAGGCCGCGGTTGTAGATGCCGCCGTCCTCCTTCTGCTGCCCGAGCAGCCAGTCGAAGCCCTTTTTCATATGATCCGGCAGCTTGCCGCTTGAAAGATCGACGTTTGGATCGCGCGCTAGAGCGGTAAGGGCGAGGGCGGTGAAGGCGGGTAGTCCGCCATCGTCCCAGAAGCCTTTTTCTTTCTGTTGCTCGACGAGCCACGCGTTGCCACGGGCGATGGACTGCCCGACCTCCTGTTTGATGGATAGGTAAACTTTGTTGGTTTCCGCGTGCGCGGGCGTTATGGCCAGGCAGAGGGCAAGGGGTAGGAGCGCGGTCTTTTTCATGGTATTGGATGGTTAGGGTTTGGATAGGGACGGGGCTTGGAAATCTCTAGGGTTCTTTCAGGGGAGCGAGAATAAGGGTCACTTTTGTTTCGAGATCGGGCACGCGCTCGGTCATCACGGTCCAGACGTCGTCGTTGATATTGTCCGTGCCGGGGTAGTTGATCAGCGCGGTGTCCGTGATGAAAATGGCAGCGATCTGGCCGCTGCCTTCCGGGATGAAGTTGCCTTTGTAGAAGTCCGATCCGCCGTAAACCCAATGACCCGGCGGCATCGCCTTCGCGGTGGTTTCGTGGCGCACCCAGTCATTCACGGGCAGGCGCTTCATAACTCCGTCCTTCTCGAACTCCACTTGGATGTCGATGCGCGCGGCTAGTTTCGTTTCCTCCGGGACAGAATAAAACTCGTCGGACGGGGTGCCTTTTTCCGTCGGGATGCGGTAAAATTCCTTGGAAGGTTTGTAGCGGAGCAGGGTCAGGGCGAGGTTGATATGGGTGGGTGAAACGTGCGTCCGGAAGAGGGATTCGTGAACCGCTCCGTGTTCGTGGACGACGAGGAATTCCAAGAAACCCTCCCTCATATTCACGAGTGCCGGGAAGCGGATCTCGCGTGTTTTTTTATCGAATGTCACATCGCCGATCCGGTAGCGGTCTTTGTCGATCTGCTCGATCTTCGGTTTCGCGGGTGCTTCCGGTGCTTTCTCCTCTGCCTGCGAGACCGTCGCGATAAGCCAAGTCCCGGCGAGCACGAAAACGGCACGCGATGGTGCGGACAGGAGGAGTAGAGGCGCTTTCATTACAAATAACAATATAATGCGCCCGATCCTATTCCACAAGTTTTGCTTATGGACGAAAATTATCCATTGTGGGGAAAGCGGGTCGGGGAACGCCCGAGGATGTGGCGTTCAATCGAGGAATCCGCGCGCCTTGAGATTGTTGAGGCGGCGGGCGGTATCCACGAGGCCGTCGATGACGACCTGCCTGTAGGTACGGCCGTCGCGGGTATCGACTCCGTGCCCGGGCACTGCGTCGCGCAAAGCCTGGAGGGCAGGGTCTTCGTGGTGGAAGGCTTCCACGAAAACGGTTTCCAGTTTCCCGGTGCGGGCGGCAGCGGAGAGGGTCGCCCCGATCCAGCCGTCGTCGGTGGTCAGGCAGCCTCGGGTTGTTTTCGCGGAAGCATGGAAAATGCCCATGTGCCCTGCGGCGGCGAGGTCAGCAATCAGGCGCTCGTTTTCGGCGATGCTGAGGCCGGAATCTCCCATATGGGCGGCATCGATGAGTAGCTTGAAGTAATCTTGTCCGAGTTCCTTGTTAACCGCCTTGATGAAGCCCCAGCCGCGCTCGACGTTGGTGAAGGTCTTGAACTCGACGGGACGGAGGAACTCGATATGCCATGCGGTGATGGCGGAATCCAGCATGCCGGACTCTTTCACAGCACGGACGTGGAGTTTCACGTTCTGCGCGATGGCGGCTTCCAGATCCATGTCCGCCGGGCCGTTCATCCATTCCTCGACGGAGGTGGAGGAGACAGAGACCGCGCCGTGCTTGATCGCCGCCTTGAGCGAGGGGACAAGCTGCGCCACTACCGCGTCTTCGTCGTCGGCGCTCATCGGGTTCGCCCCGCCAACCATGATGATAAAGTGGACATCGAGGCCCAACGCCTTCATTCCTGCCATCATCTCGGCGATGTCTGACTCGGCGACGCCGGAGAAAAGAGGGATCTGCACGCAGTTCGGGCGCACCGGAGATTCGGCACAGATCCGGTCCATTTCCGCGACACTGGAAATGCGTCCGTCGGACTCGCGTGAGTAAGAACCGTTTGCGTCGGGCACGAAGCCGTAGATGAAGCCGATGTGTGTCGGCACAATTCCGAGTTCGATCTTGGCTTTGAGGGAGAATGTTTCAGGCATGAGGGGAGTTTGGGTAGGATGGCGTGGGAGTCAAGGGCGCGGAAAACCCGCCGTCCTTGCGGGGCGGCGGGTTGGAAGGGAAGGCATGGCGGTTGAAAACCGCCGCCATGGTTACTTGCCTGCGCGGAGGGAGCTGTCCAAGTTTATGAAACCTTGCGGCGGCGTAAGCAAACAAGCGTCAGACCGAGTGCGCCGAGCATCGCGCTGCCCGGCTCAGGAACGACCTCGAACACACCAATCGAGCCATTCGTTCCCGTTCCTTCGAAGCCGACTATGAGTAGGTTTTTCCCGGAGGGATTGTTCAGGGCATCTAGGAACAGGATCGACTCGGGAGAGATGTAAGCGCCGACGGAATCGGTCGAGTTGGTCACCGTGTTGAAATAATTCGTGATCGACACATTGTTGAGATCGGTGATGTCGAACTGGAAGATGCCGTTCTGCCGCTCCGCGCCGACGAATAGGTAATCGCGTCCGGCGATGGAGCCGAAGGCGAGCGCCTCCGGTTCGGGCCCCTTGTCGTCGGAACGTTTGTCGAATTCGCTAAGACTGCCGTTATTCATGTTAAAAGTGGTGGGATCATTGTCCGCCACATAGGTTTCGATCATGCTGCCGCTGTCGAAGACGAGTGCGCTGGTGTTGGCGTTCCAGATCGTGACGCTGCGAGTGCCCATCATGTGAGGATCCTCAATGCCTGCATCCCCATCAAGATTGCCCATGTCTTTCAGGATGTTGAGGCGACCGATGCCGGTGTTGCCCACAGAACCGGAGTAAAACAAATCGCCTGAGCCGCTGTCCACGGTGTCCACCAAGCCACTGACGTTAGCGCGGGCAATATCCGCGTCGTCTCCACGGGAATCCCCTTCGTTGACGGTTACGAGATAGGTCGTGCCGCTGCGGGAGAACTGAGTGACGGTGTCCGGCATGGGAAGTCCTTTTACCGTGTCGTTGATACCGATTGAAGCTGCGTTCGAGGCGCCGTCCTTATCCGAAGCATCAATAATCTGGGTGATGCTGCCGAGGCTGCTGATCACCTCATATTTGCTGGTGCTCAGGTCGAAGGTGGCGATGGCGTTGTTTTCCTGAAGCGTGATGTAGGCTTTCGTGTTTGAAGCGGTGGTGTATTCCGGCTCGATATTGGCAGCTAGGGCGGTGGTCGTCGCGTTGTTGGCGGTAAGCGTATTGTCGCGAATGCCCAACAGGCTCGCGCCTGCGCCGAGATTGCCGGAACCGAAGTCGAAAGTGCCGACATTCGCGGCGGTCAGCGCGCCGATGTTGGTGGCAAAGTTGCCGGAAGTTACGCCGGTAAGATCCACGACGCTGATCGAACCCGGACGAGCAAAAACCCCTTCGGCTGTGGTATTAACGAATTCACCCTCGTTGGTGATGATGAGTTTCGATCCGTCAGGCGTAATGGTCACTGAGTCCGGATGATAACCGACATCAAGCGTTTTGAGGATTGCCCCTGAAGAGGTATTGAAGATCGAGATGCGTCCGAAATTGCCGGAGCCGTTTGCGGTGGGGATCACGGCGGCCACGCCGAAACCGCGGGCATCGGCAAGCACGCTGGAAACCGAGGAAATGTTAGCAGCTCCGCCAAAGGTCGAAGCCAAGTCCACTGAAAGGCCGCTAGTCAGTGAACCTGCGCCACTGAGTGAGTCTGTGCCATTGAGTGAGTAAATCTGGATGGCGTGATTTGGGGTGGCACCCCCGAGGGAGTTCGTGGTCAACAGTTGCCCGTTTGCATAGGAGACGATTTCACCTCCAGAAGGGAGGCTTACTCCATGTATGAAGTTGATCTGTGCCGATGCCAAAACAGGGCAAAATACGGACAGGGTGCATGACAGAGCGATAATTTGTTGGTTACGTTTAGTTTTCATGGTTACGCAAAGAACAACACTGCCAGGGTGATTGTCGCACAATGCCGAGAGGGTGACGAAATAGACAGTGACGAAAAAGACAGGTTTTGCGATGCTCCCCTATGCAACGGAAAAACCCGCCGTCCTTGCGGGGCGGCGGGTTGGAAGGGAAGGCATGGCGGTTGAAAACCGCCGCCATGGTTACTTGCCTGCGCGGAGGGCTTCTTCCTTGGCCTTGGCCTTGGCGATGACGTCGTCGGAGACGTTTTTCGGGCAGGGGGCGTAGTGGGAGAACTCCATGGAGAACTGGCCGCGGCCAGAGGTCATGGTGCGGAGGTCGCCGATATAGCCGAACATGGCGGAGAGCGGAGCCTCGGCCTTGACGCGAACGCCGCCGGGGGTGGGCTCTTGGCCTTGGATCATGCCGCGGCGGCGGTTGAGGTCGCCGATGACATCGCCGACCT
>CAMBTF010000125.1 GCA_945870545.1 Akkermansia muciniphila | reverse complement strand
AAGGACCGCAGCAAGGCGTCCACCTCAGGGCCGGTCACTTCGAGGATGGGGCCGGGGAACCGGGTTGCGAAACGATTGAGCGTGGTGCGGAGCTGCCCGAGATAGGCGACACTCGCCCCGTCCTGTTCCTTGATCTTGAGCAGTTCGGTCACCACTTCCGGCACGGTTGCGCGTCGAACGATCTTGCCGAACATCTTGCTGTATTCCATGGCCATCACGGAAAGCGACTCACTCCCGGCCAGCGTGCGGGCTCTCACGTAATCCTCCACGGCGGCATAGAGCGGGATTCCGAGTTTTTCCAGCAACGCCTCCGCCGCCTTAAACGTATCGCGCTCGTGAGGCTTGAGGTCGGTGACGTGCTGCATGCCGGATTGAATCCGCTGCGCCACGAACAAGGCCTCCTTTTTGGCGGACTCCAGGTCGTTGAACATTTTCCGCATGCGGCGACCGTCCTGGTAAAAACTCAGGGTGTAGCGGAGCCGTCCCTTGCCTACCGTGCGGTAGATCGGCACCACAGCGGAGCCCGCTTTGACCTTGAGGAAGGGGCAGGCTTTTTTTCTCCGCCCCTTGGGGAGGGTTGCCCCCCGATTTGTCGCCATTTTGTCGCCAGCCTCGTTCATGAGACTGGAACCACCGTCAACCTCGGCAGTTGGTGCTGCCGTAACCCCTTGATGATTAAGGGGAAGTGCTCGAAAGAGGACTCGAACCTCCACAGGTTTCCCTACTAGATCCTTAGTCTAGCGCGTCTACCAATTCCGCCATCCGAGCTTTTATTTCCGTTGGTGGGACGCAGGGAATAAGTTGAGCGACGGATCAATGCAAGCGAATCTTCGATTTTTTCGTAGGGGTGATTTGTTCCCGGCAATCAACGCTGCGGGCAGGGAAAATCGTATTGTAATACCCTGCGCGAGCACTTACAGTCTTCATCTTAGCGAGTGACAAGTATGCCCTCGACGAAAAAATCCAACCCCTTCGCGACGGTTTTCCTCGCGCTCACCCTCACCCTTAGCCTGATCGCGCCTTGGTCCGTGGTGTCGGCGCAGGCCGGAAAAAACGCGGGCTGGGATCTCATCAAGATCGGTGGACGCGATTACGTCTCGGTGGAGGGAATCAAGCGCTTCTACCAATTCACCAAGCTCACACGCGCCGGCGATTCGGTGATGCTGGAGAACCCCAAAGTGGAAATGAAGCTGAAAGTGGGCGGCAACGAATGCCTGATGAACAATGTGAAGTTCGTTTTTTCCCACTCCGTCATGGCTTCCGGAAACGGGGTTTACGTATCCCGCATGGATCTCGCGAAACTGATCGATCCTGTCCTGCGTCCCAAGTTCATCGAAAATGCCGGCGACTTCCGCACGGTAATCCTCGATGCCGGCCACGGCGGCAAAGACCCCGGCGCCACCAACCCGATCGGCACCGAGGCCGCATACAACCTCCGGCTCGCCACTCGCCTCAAGGGACTCCTGGAGGCGAAGGGCTACAAGGTGAAACTGATCCGCGATAGCGACCGCTTCTACTCGCTGCAGGAGCGCGTGGACATCGCCAACACGGTGAAGGAAAATGCGATTTTCGTGAGCCTTCATTTCAATTCGGGCGGACGGCACGCCCGCGGCATCGAGACCTTCACCCTCTCTCCTCCCGGCGTTTCCCACTACGGCGCGAACCTGAAGGCCAGCGATGCCGTGGCGCGCACCGGCAACGAACATGACTCCGCCAATATCGCGCTCGCCACCGCGCTGCATGGCTCGGTGCTCCGCAGGCTGGGCAACAACACCCTCGACCGCGGCATCAAACGCGCCCGTTTCAGCGTTCTTTCCGGCGTAAAGCATCCCGCCGTCCTGTTCGAAGGTGGCTTCATGAGCCATCCCCACGAGGCGCGGCTGATCGCGAACGAGTCCTACCAGTCAGCCTTGGCGCAAGGCATGGTGGATGCCATCGCCCGCTACCGCTTCGCCGTCGGGAAGAAGCCGGCCGCGCCGAAACGATAGCCGCGAAAAACGACCCGCGCTTTGCGTTGATCTCGCGCTTCGCCCCTGCATAATCCGGCGCGAAGACCGCTCATGCTCACCCTCCTGAAGATCCGCAATCTCGCCCTCGTTGACGAACTCGCATGGGAACTCGGCGCCGGACTCATCTCCGTCACCGGAGAAACGGGAGCAGGGAAATCCGTCATCGTCGGCGCGCTGAAAATGATCCTCGGCGACCGCGCCGATAAAGGCCTGATCCGCACCGGCGAGGACACCTGCACCATCGAGGCGGTGTTCGAACTGAAAGACGTGGCCGAGATCAACGCGATCCTCGAGGAAGGCGGTCTCCCGCCCTGCGACGACACCCAGATCATCATCCGCCGCACCATCGGCACCACCGCGAACCGCCAGTTCGTCAACGACTCACCCGTCACTCTTACCCTCCTGAAAAAAATCGGCGAGCGCCTCGTCGATCTCCACGGCCCGCACGACCACCAATCGCTCCTTTCCCAGGAACGCCAGCTCGCGATGCTCGATGCCTACTCCGGCCACGAACCCCAGCTCTGCGGATACCGCAGCGCCTTCCGCATATGGCGGGAAAAATCCCAGGAGCTGGAGGAAATCCGCAACGCCGAGAACGCCTCCGAACAGGAGCTGGAACTTCTCCGCTACCAGCTCGACGAGATTTCCTCCGCCAAGCTCACCCCCGCCGACGGCGATGAACTTCAGGAGCGCTACCACCGTTCCTCGAACTCCACCCGACTCGTCGAGATCGCCGCCCAGGCCGTTGCCGCGCTTTCTTCCGAGGACGGACTCCTCACCCGCATCTCCGATCTCCAGCGCCTCGCCCGCGAGCTCGAGAAGCTCGATCCCTCGGTTTCCGAAAAACTCGCCTCGCTGGAAACCGCCTCCATCGAGCTTCAAGATCTGGAGGCCAGCCTCACGGATTACGCCGACGAGCTTGAGATCGATCCCTCCGAAGCCGCCGCCATCGAGGAGCGCGTAAACGTCGTCGAAACCCTTAAGCGCAAATACGGCCCGACGCTCGACGACATCCTTTCCCGCCAGGAAACCCTCGCCGCCCGCCTCGACAACATCGACAACCGCTCGGAAAAAATCGCCGCCCTCACCGCCGCCCTTACCGAGTCCCGCAAGGAACTCGACGCGCTCGGCGCGAAGCTCACCGCCTCGCGCAAAAAATCCGCGCCGAAGCTCGCCAAGGACATCGCCTCCCAGCTCAAGGAACTCGGCTTCAAACAATCCGCCTTCGAGATCGCCCTCGCCACCACCAAGGAACCCACCCTCCACGGCTTCGAATCCTGCGATTTCCTCTTCGGCCCCAACCCCGGCGAGCCGCTCCTACCGCTGCGCCAGATCGGCTCCTCCGGAGAAATCTCGCGCGTCATGCTCGCCGTGAAATCCTCCCTCGCCGGCCAGGACTCCACTCCGCTGATGGTCTTCGATGAGATCGACGCCAACGTCGGCGGCGAGATCGCCCGCGCTGTCGGGAAAAAAATGGCCCTCCTCGGCGAGCTCCACCAGGTCATCGCCATCACCCATTTCCCGCAAGTAGCCGCCACCGCCGCCGCTCATTTCGTGGTGGAAAAGGAAGTCGTCTCCGGCCGCACCCGTTCGAAGCTCTATCCCGTCGTCGGCGAGAAACGCGTCAGCGAACTCGTCCGCATGTTAGGCGGCGGAGGCCAGCAAGCCCGCGCCATGGCCGAGGCTTTATTGGAACAAGGATGAGGGGCTTGAAATCCCTTTCAACAAACGCCGACCTCTTCGACCGCAGAGGGGTTAAAAAGCCCTTCTCCATATTCCCACCAACCACATGAGAGTTCACTTCCACAACCTAGCAGCGCACACCTATTCCTTGAATTTGCTCAAGCGATAAGTATCCTGTGCGCGTTAACCAAGAACGATGATGACCACCGTCCAAATCCACCATGAAGCAATGAACCTCCCCGAGGATCAACGGGCATTGCTTGCAGCGGAACTTCTCGGCTCCCTTCCAGCAGTTCTTGCCGACCAGGATGACGGCTCGGATGAAGCCAAGCGGAGAATCCACGAAATGAAGTCCGACCCATCCACCCATCGCTCTTGGGATCAAATCAAATCCGAGCTTGGCCGATAGTCCGTGCTTACAATTTTCCACAAGCGGATCAGCCATGATCTCCGGTCTGCACTGGATCACTACGAACGTGAGGGCGGCACCAAACTTGCTGATCGATTCTTCGAGGAAGTTCAGCACGCCGTCGATTCCATCGAACGCAATCCAGAAGGACATCATTTTTCAGACGGAGGCCTGAGACGCAGCCAACTCAAATCCTTTCCCTACAATATACTCTTTGAGATCGACGGATCATGTCTTTGGATCGCCGTCCTGCGCCATGACCGCCGCCATCCCTCATTTGGTCTCAGGAGAAGGAAATCCACCTGAAATTCATAACCTCTTCCTTGGCGCACTTGGCGTCATGGCGGTTCATCCATCTTCCCCATGAAACTCGCCTTCATCGCCACCGGAGACATCGCACTCCCCACCTTCCGCCATCTCCTCGATAACGGCCCACGGCCTTTCCTCCTCATCACCCAGCCGGACAAGCCCGTCGGGCGCAGCCACAGCGAGTTTCTCCCCCCCGAGATCAAAACCCTCGCCCTCGAACACGGCATCCCCGTCTGGCAGCCGGAGCGGATCATCGAAATCGCCGACGCTCTAACAGATCTCCGCCCGGACATCATCGTGGTGATGGCTTACGGGCAGATCATTGGAAAGGACGTCCGCAAGGCCGCGAAGAAAGCGATCATCAATCTCCACGCCTCCCTGCTCCCGAAATACCGCGGCGCTTCCTGCATCCAGGCCGCCCTCGCGAACGGCGACGCCGAAACGGGCATCACCGTCATGCACGTCATCCGCGAGCTCGACGCTGGCGACATCATTTCCGCGCAGCGCATCCCCATCGGGAAAACCGAAACCGCTGGTGAACTCCACGACCGCCTCGCCGATCTCGGCCCCGCCGCCCTTGCCGAGGCCTTGGAAATCCTCGCCGCGAATCCCAAGGCTGGAGCCCCGCAGAACGACGCCGAGGTCACCTACGCCCCGAAGCTTTTGCGCGAGGACGGACGTCTCGATTTCACCCAACCCGCCGCCGACCTCGAGCGCCTCATCCGCGCCTACCACCCATGGCCCGGCACCTTCACCGAGGTTTCCGTGAAGGGGAAAACGAAGCGCCTCAAGATCTTCCCGCCCGTGGAAATCGCCCATCATCCCCTCGCCACCGGCGCACTCGCCGTCCACGAAGGCCAGCTCCTCATCGGCTGCGGCGATGGCGCGCTCGCCCTCTCCCAAGTGCAGCCCGAAGGCTCGAAAGCCATGCCCGCCACGGCCTTCGCGAACAGCCTTTGAATATGGAGCGCGGCTTTGCAAGCCGCTTGGGTTAGCTCAGCATCACCTGCAATGCCTCACAACCGGCGTCCCATCGGATAGCGGGTTTCAAACCCGCGCTCCCAGGGCCGCCTTCGCGAAAAGCCTTTGAGCGACAACCTACTCCTCGGCCCAAGGTTGCCTCTCATGGCGGATCTGGAGGATGGTCACGATCGCCTCAATCTCATCGACCAGATAAAGAACCCTCCATCCCGGCTTTCCCTTCCATGGCCGGAAGCGTTTCTGCCGGATCTTCACGCCGCGAAAGATCTTGCCATTCTCCGGTGCGAATCCGTTCCGCTCGGGATGGGAGGTGAGTGACTCGAGCACATTGTCGAACTCATTCGCCCACTTTTCGGAAAGCAGCTCCCCATTACCCCTAGGACTTTTAAACAACCAATCGATCTGCTCTTCGATGG
>CAMBTF010000124.1 GCA_945870545.1 Akkermansia muciniphila | reverse complement strand
AAAACTGCTCTAGCAGCGGACGCGCAGCCGCCTACTACCTAGGAACCGCAGAGCGGATTCACAGCGGCGGGAAGGGCTACTCGGAGATGATCCAGCCCTCGTTTTTCTCGGTGAATGTTTTCATAGCCCACTCACCGGGGAAAAGAGCTGTGAGCCAACCGTTGGGATCGCGCGCGAGGACGGTGCCCATAGAGAGCGCGGGGCGGGCTTCCGGGGCGAGCGGGTCGCCTTCCTTCGGCTTGAGCCAGCGGGCGACCGACCAGTCGGCGGATTCGATGCGAGTCTCGGCGGCGTATTCGCCTTCGAGTCGGTGTTGGAGCACCTCGAACTGGAGCGGGCCGACCGCGCCGAGCAGGATGCTTGACGAGGATGCGGGCGCATCTAACAGGGTGAACTCGGAGGCGACTCCCTCTTTCAAAAGCTGCTCAAGGCCGCTCTGGAAGCGCTTGTATTTCGCGGTGGATTTGTTGGTGAGATAGGAAAAGCACTCGGGCGGGAAACGCGGGATCTCGTCGAATTTCACATCGGCCGCGGAGGCCAGCGTGTCGCCGATCAGTAGGTCGTAATTCCCGACGAGGCCGACGACATCGCCGGCGAAGGCGTCATCGACCGTTTCGCGCTCGCGGGCGAAGAGGCGCTGCGAATTGGCGAGGCGGATGGTCGCGCCCGTGCGGGTGTTGATGACATCCATATCGCGCTCGAAGCGACCCGATACGATGCGGATGAAGGCGATGCGATCCCGGTGCTTCGGGTTCATGTTCGCCTGGATTTTGAAAACGAAGGCGGAAAAACCCTCGGCAGCGGGATGGATGGTTTCGCCGGAGCTTTGGCGGGGCAGCGGCGGCGGGGAAAGCTCAAGAAAGCGGTCTAGCAATAACTGGACGCCGAAGTTGTTCGCAGCGGATCCGAAGAAAACCGGAGTAAGCCTTCCGGCAAGGACTTCGTTCACATCGAAGTCCGCGCCCGCGCCTTCTAACAGTTCCAGCTCCTCGCACACTTGCTTGTAGGTGATCTCGTCCAACGCGTTTTTCACACCCTCGTCCTCGATGCCCGAGACATTCACCGGAGCGCGGAATGCGCCGTGCGCCGTGCGTTCGAAGAGGTGGACCTTGTTGTGCTCCCTATCGTAAACGCCCTTGAAGCGCGGCCCGTCGCCGAGCGGCCAGTTCACGGGAAACGCATGGATGCCGAGCACGGATTCCAGCTCGTCGAGGAGATCAAGCGTCGGGCGCGCGGGGCGGTCGAGCTTGTTCATAAAAGTAAAAATCGGAACGCCCCGGCGGCGGCAGACCTCGAAGAGTTTCCGTGTCTGGGACTCGATGCCCTTACCCGCGTCCACCACCATCACCGCGGCGTCCACGGCGGTGAGGACGCGGTAGGTGTCCTCGGAGAAATCCTTGTGCCCTGGCGTATCGAGGATGTTTACGACGCAGTCCTTGTATTCGAACTGCAGGACGGTGGAGGAAACCGAGATGCCGCGCTGCTTCTCCATTTCCATCCAGTCGGAGGTAGTGGCGCGCTGGTTTTTCTTCGCGGTGACGGATCCTGCAAGCTGGAGGGCACCGCCGTAGAGCAGGAATTTTTCCGTCAGGGTCGTTTTCCCCGCATCGGGGTGGGAGATGATCGCAAAGGAGCGACGGCGCGTAACCTCTTTCTGGAGGACGGGCGAAGGGGTCGTGTAGGCGGATAGGGACATCGGGCGGACACGCGGGATAGACCCGCGGCGGAGAAAGGTCAATGACCGCTGAAAGTCCGAGGAGAATGACATCGGCGATACGTGATCGAGTATCCCTACATCACCCCGTTTTTGGCTTTCCGTGGCGCGGGAATTCATTCAGTTTCACCCCATGAGCGATAAATTGATGCGCCCGGAACTCCCTGCCTTTGGAATCGTTGCGGAACTTGAATTACAGGATCGGGCTCTGCTCGGGGACTACGGCGAGTTCCTCCCCGCCCAGCCCGGACAAATCCTCATCAAGGCGGGAGAAGCCCAGGAACACCTGTATCTTGTGATTTCCGGCCTGCTGCACGTGACCATCATGGTGGAGGGCAGGACGAAACTTGTTGCGCGCATAGAGGCGGGAGAAACCTTGGGCGAGGTGAACGTCTTCGATCCCGGCAAAGCCAGCGCCACCGTGGTCGCCCAGGATTTCACCCAGATCTGGCGGGCGAACCGGTCAGATATCGATCTCTTCATCAAAGCCTACCCGCAGGCCGGCTCCATACTTCTGGCGGGGATTATCGGCGTGATGTGCCGCCGTATCCGCAACATGAACGACAAGCTCGCCGACACCCAGAGCATGGAGAACCTTTCGAAATTCTGGTGATTAAACTGCCTTTTATCGTATGATTTCGGATTTCGCCGCGACCCATATTCAAATCGGTGGCTTGGCGGGCACACTGGTTCTGTTCTTTGCGATGGTGATCGGGCACGCGCTGGGAGATTACCCCTTGCAAGGCTCATTCCTAGCAACCGGGAAGAACCGCCACATTAAATCAGCCACGTTCTTCGGTGGAAGTGAGATCTCACCCTTCCTTTGGGTGCACTCACTCACCGCGCACTCGCTCATCCAGGCGGGCATGGTGTGGATCGTGACGGGTTCGGGCGCGCTTGCACTAGCCGAATTCATCCTTCACTGGATCATCGACTTCGTCCGCTGCGAGAAATGGATCGGCTTCAGCCTGGATCAGGCGCTGCATTTCTCCTGCAAGCTGATCTACGCGCTGATCCTCGTCGACGGGATCCCCATGCCTTTCTGAAGGGCGTACCGCGCAATCATCTCCCGGCATTCCAGATCGCTTCGATTCCATCCGGAACCGGGAAATCAGGGCCGAGAACAAAAAGGGCGGTAGCCCATGCATCGGCGGTGGCGCAGTCCTTCGCAAAGACGCTGACGGATGACGGCGGGCGGATGACGGGCCTGCGGGTTTTGGGATCGATGATGTGACTGGCGAGGCCTCCCTCCGCGGGCTTGAACTGGCGGTAGTTCCCGCTGGTGGCGAGGGCTCTGTTTTTCAGCAAAACGATTCGAGCGGTTTCCTGCGTGGCGGGATCGGGTTTCTCGATGCCCACCTCCCATTCGTTGTCACCCGCGAGGATTTCTCCGCTCAGCGCGAAGACAAAATCGTTCACTCCCATTTCCCTCAGCCTTTCCCCGACACGATCCACCGCGAAGCCCTTGCCGATCGCGGAGAGATCGATGCCGTTCCCGCCGGGGCCGAAACCCGCTTCGCCCGTTTCCTTGAGCATGCGGTGGTCGAAGGCACCGCCGCTGGCCTTGTGGATTTCCTCCGCGAGGTCGATGACGCGTTGCAACTCCGGCGTGGCGGGCTCGCCCCGGTTAAAACGGGAAAGGTCGGAGCCGGGTTTCCACTGGCTGAGAACGTCCTCCCATTTTTGGAGAGTTTCCGTAACATCCTTTTCCATGCCGGTGACGGGCGCACCGCGCCAAGCGAGCTTCCAGGTGGTGCCCATGGCCTCGCCGGTGAGGATTTTCTCCTCGTCCGTCGGCTTGCAGGAAACGAGCAGAAGAGCGAGAAGCAGGAAGCGGGTTTTCATAAAAGGACGCGCAAGAGCGCGGCTGCGATGAGGACGGCTGCGATGGTGTCGCGGCGTGTCCATGCCGTGGGGGAGGCTGTTAGGAATTTCAGCAAGGCACCGGTCGGGCAGCCGTAGTGGCAATACGCCTGTGGCAGAAAAAACGCGGCGACGAGACCTACGGTGAGGATCGCGGCGGGAATGAAGGCAACGAAGCCGCTGCTCCACGTCTCGAACGGCTCGATGCGGGCGAAGGGAATCCCGCTCACAAGAAAGGCGAGCGCCCAGATCGCGAGCAGCGTGAGCCATGGCAAACGCGCCAACGCGGTGTGGAGCTTCGGCGGCAGGTGAAGGCGTTTCCGGACGAGCGAACCGGCGAGCGTCTGGGCCGCTCCGTGCGGGCAGATCCGGTTGCAATAGACGTTCCTGCCGGTGAACGCGGGGATCACTAAAGCGGCGGCGGTGAGTGCGAGCAAGGGCAGGATGCCGCGGACTCCGAAGCCGTTCATCCCCCACCCCACCAACTGATCCTGACTCACCATCCAACCCAGCGTGAGACCCGCAACCACCGAGACCGCCGCGTAGCCCAGGCGCACCGCCAACCGATTGCCGACTTTGTGGATACCCACGAAAACCCCGAGACCGATCCACACGAAAGCGAGCGATGCTTTCCACGGAAATCCCTTCGCATCCTCAACCGCTCTGTGGCGACTGAGCATTTCCCTAACACTTTCCACCACCGCTTGATTCGTGTAACTGGCACCGCTGGTGAAAAGCGAAGGCGATACCCGCACATCCTCCGCCAACACCGCCTCCACGCCTTTCCCCGCGAAGCCGTCCGCATACCTCACTTCGTCGCGCACGTCGCTCACATAGGGCTCGTTGTCGCGGCTGCCGAGGAAACCGATGCCGAGAATCCTATCACCGTCTGGCGCGAGGAAAACGATCACATCCGAAGTGCCGTTGTAACCTCTGGCTGAAATCCCCATCCGGCTGCTGCGGAGAACCGTTCCGATGAACTCATTCTTTTTAAATACCTGATAGATTCCGTTAGAACCGCTTTCTGAAATTCGATCCGCCTCGGGAAATGCCTTCGCGATATCAACCAAGCTGAGCGCAGCGGGAAACCATTCGTCCATCCCCTCCGCGCCGAAGCGGGCGGCAACACCGCGCGCCATCGCCTCGCTGGTGAGCGTGGCTCCGGAAACAACGACCGGCGTGCCCGGCGCTCCCAGCGCAGCCTCCGCCTTGCCATCCCACTGCCGCCAGAACGGCTCGTCGCCCCGCACTTTTTCCACATGTCCGTCGGTATCCGCGCTTGAGAGGAAACGAACACCTCTCACCTTACGATCAGCACCGAAAACCACCATCAACTCCGACGGGCCTGAATAGCCCTGGATCTTCGCGGCTTGAGGCTGGGTCGAAGTCGCCCAACCGACTGTCTCGCCCGCCCCATCGAGCAACGGATAATGACCATCCGAAGGATCACCCGACGAGACCTCTGCGGGTATCGGTTCTTTCGAAAGCTTTAGAATCAGCGCGGGATCTAGCGACGCTTCGTCGCGAGGCAGAGTGCGCAAGCAAGCAAGCGCCGCGAGGATCACGCCGAGACGGTAGGAGCCGAGAACCCACCGCTTGAGTCGGCGTTTCCAATCAGTTCGCGGGCTTGACGCTTTCGGTGTTGCCATCGAGGGATTGTTTCAAGGCATCAAGATTTTCAAAGCATTTGTTACCGGAAAGTCCTCGCCGCCTGCCAAACCCACGCCGATGCCCTCGACGATCACGGCTGGATGGACGAGGACACCACCGCCCTCGAAGCCCTTGTCAACCTCCTCGATGGCGGCGACAGCGAGCACGAGGCGGCAAAGGACAAAAAAAACCATTGGAAACGCGTCATCCGCCCCAGAGGATCGATGCTCGCCGTGCGCTGCCGCAGCGCATCGTAGCCAAACAAAGGCCAGCGGTTTTCCCGATCCTTGAAATGCGTGAGTTCGAGGATCTTCTTGCCGTCGACGCGTTGGTAGGAGAATTGCTCATTGGAGCCATCGCAGAGTCGAAGTAGAATTCTGAGTGGGTCATTTCTTGAAAATGTTAAAATGCAGCACCCGACCCCATGCCACAGACCCCATGCCACAAGCTAAATGTCAAAGTGAAGACCCCAAAATCCTGACCCCAAAAGACACTTTGCACCCCCATCAATTCCCTGTTACAAAATTCTTGGCAAAGCGGTCTTGAGAATTAAGATTCTCTCACATGAATTTGTACTTTAGATATACTCATTA
>CAMBTF010000123.1 GCA_945870545.1 Akkermansia muciniphila | reverse complement strand
GCAGCAGGCTAGCAGCATCATCACACAAATCCAAGAAACCTACAGGGACGTAGTGGAAAAAGATTCAAAGAAGCAATCAGCAAAAAAAATGATGATGTGGGCAGTGGCGCTTCTCATTACGTCCCTCGCTGCAAAAATGGTCGATTTTTCGTCAGTCGCACTAATCCTCTTTTTGCTCGGTGTCATTTTCCTATCTGTATCCGGCTTACGATTACTAACCTGTAAATAAGTTGTTTCGGGTCATTGTATGGGGTCAGCTTCATCGCAACATTTCGGGTCTTGGTCTAATTGTCTCTCTTGAGAAAATCCAAAAGGGAAACAGCGAACTTTTCCGAGAAGCCTGGGATCGCCGCGATTTCGGCGGGCTCCGCTTTGCGCAGCCGCTCGATGGAGCCGAAGGTTTTCAGCAGCACGGCTTTCTTGCGCGGTGACATGCCGGGGCAATCGTCCAGCGCGCTTTCTTTCATGCGGCGGCGGTAGAGCAGCTCGTTGTATCCGTTGGCGAAGCGGTGCGCTTCGTCGCGGATGCGCTGGAGCAGTTTGAGCGCGCCGCGTTCATGGGGGATAAGCAGGGGATCGGACTTGCCGGGGAAAAATACTTCCTCGCGCTGCTTGGCGAGGCCGATGAGCGGCAGCTCCTGCAACCCGAGCTGGCGGAGTTGTTTGAACGCGCTGGAAAGCTGGCCCTTGCCGCCATCGACGATCACCAGATCCGGCAGGATGATTTTTGCTTTTCCTTCCTTCGCCAGCCGACGCTGCGCCTCGATCAGCGGCTCCTGAGAGTGCTCCGTATCCTCGCCCATGTTTTCCTTCAGGATGCGCGAGTAGCGGCGGTAAACGACCTCGGCCATCGATGCGAAATCATCCTGCCCCTCCACCGTGCGGATGCGGTATTTCCGGTAATTGCGGTTGTCCGGCATGCCGTCGGTGAAGCGCACCATCGAGGCCACGATGTGGTTTGAGGACACGTTGGAGATATCGAAGCATTCCATCACGCGCGGCGGGCCGCCGAGTCCCAGCGCCTCGCCGAGATCCGCGAGGTCCTCGGTCGGCTTCACTGTGGTCGGCACGCCGCGCCCGCGTGAAAACTGGCGGGTGGGGGAGAGGGTCTTTCGTAGATTTTCCAGGATGTCGCGTAGTGTCGCCGCTTTCTCGAAATCCAGCGCCTCCGCCGCCGCGCGCATTTCATCGTCCAGCTCCTCGAAGATCGCTTTCTTTCCCTTTCCCTCAAGGATCACGCAGGCCTCCTCCACCCTTGCGAGATAGTCCTCACGGGAAATGCGCCCGATGCAGGGCGCGGAGCAGTTGCGGATGATGTCGGCGTTGCAGTGGCGGTAATCCGTCTCGCCGGGCGATACCGGACGGCACACGCGGAGGCCGAGGCGGCGGTTCAGCCAGTTCAGCGTATCGTGCAGTGCGGAGGAGTGCGGGAAGGGGCCGAAGTATCTTGCGCCGTCCTCCTTTTTCGTCCGCACCGCGCCGAACCTCGGGAGCGCATCTGCCATGCGCACGCGGACATGCAGGAAGCGCTTGTCGTCGCGGAAGGCGATGTTGTAGCGGGGGCGGTAGTCCTTGATCAGCTTGCCTTCCAGCAACAAGGATTCCTGCTCATTGCGCACCTCGTGGATCTCGAAGTCATGGATCGAATCCATCAGCGCGCGGTTCTTGAGGTTCGCCCGGGTTTTCCGTGACGGGGTGAAATAGGAGGACAGCCGCCGTTTCAGATCCAGCGCCTTGCCCACGTAGATGATCGACCCGAGGCGGTCTTTCATCAGATACACGCCGGGCTTGTGCGGCACGTCGCGGAGCTTGGTCTTGAGTTCCTGGGAAACCATTTTTTTTTCGAGGGGCGGGACGAAATCCTCGCTCAGACTGGCGCAGATTTGAAAGGTTGCAATAGTCCGGATTTTGCTCTATCCGTCCGCCCGAACAAGACCTACTTCGATGTTCTTAAAATCATACATCCTCCTGCTAACCGGTGCCGTCGCCCTTCTGCTTACGAGCTGCGCCACGAAACCCGAACCGACTCTTTCCAAGACGGACGAGAAGTATGTGAACCCCTTCGAGCCCGGTAGCTACGACCATTTCAAGGCGGAAAAGGACTACCCCAAGACTTACAACGTGTGGAAAAAAACCCAGCTGCTCCCAGAGACGAACCCCTCCAATGCATGGGTGAAGATCGACCTCAAGCAGCAACGCGGCATGCTGATGAACGGTGACGAGGTGGTCATGGATTACCCGATCTGTTCAGGGATCAAAAGCCGTCCCACGCCTCCCGGTGATTACAAGGTGCTGGAGAAAATCGTGGACAAGAGCTCGAACATGTATGGCAAAATTTACGATGTCGAAGGCAACATGATCAACGGTGACGCGGACGCCAATAAGGACACGATCCCCGAAGGCGGCAAATTCGTCGGCGCGCCGATGAGATACTGGATGCGCCTCACATGGGATGGCGTGGGCCACCACATCGGCCCGATCCGCCGCTATCCCGCCTCCCACGCCTGCATTCGCGGCCCTAGCGGCACGATGCCCACCGTCTATTCCAAGATGGCTGTCGGCTCGCGTGTGCTCGTGGAGTGAGAGGCGTGTCACGGTTGCGAATCCAGCCTTGCGTGGCACCTCGCCCAAGGGCAATGTGTGGGCATGAAAAATGCAGCCACCTTCACAGCCCGCGTATTGCGCGATGGAAAATGGTTTGTCGCGTTTTCACCGGAATTTCCCGAGGGAAATGGCCAGGGACTCACCGAGGATGAGGCCCTGGAATCACTGCGCGAATCAATCCTGCTACTGATCGAGGATCGCCGAGAGGATGCGCGTGCCAGCTTGGGTAGCGGTGAGAAATTGATACCGCTGGCACTCGCATGAAGCGACGGAAACTCATCCGCCATCTTGAGGCGCACGGCTGCCCGCTGAAGCGCGAGGGAGGTTCCCATTCGATTTACTGGAATCCAGCCACCGGCCGCCGCGTACCGGTTCCACGGCACGCTGAGATCCCAGACATGCTGGCTAGGAAAATCTGCCGCACCCTAGAAATCCCGGAACCTTGAACGGCGGGTGTGTCTTGACGATCATTCGTCCTCTTCCATGAACTTGTCATGGCCTTCCTTTTTCATGTCGCGCATGGACTCGACGATTTCCTTCACCTTGGCCATGTCGTTGTTGAGGAAGGCGAGTTCCATGTCGGCGAGGCTGGCGATGAGGTTGCCCATCATCTTGCGGTAGGATGCGGATGCCTTCGCCTTTTCCGGGCCTTCGGGCATGGCTTTGACCATTTCGGGAAGCTCGACGATCCCTTTTACCATCGCGTCCTGGGCCTTGCGGGCCAGTTCCGCGCCTTTCGCTGGATCGGTCTCGCGGCGCATCGCCTTGTAGGCGTCGTTCATCGCGTCCATCTGCTCAGCGAGCGGGGTATCATCGGCCATCGAGGGTTGGACGAACATCAGTGTGGCGGCTAGGCCGCAGAGGATTAATTTCATAGTGCCACTATTACGAATCCATTGCCCCCGATCTTCCAAGGGAAAAATCATGTTCCGTGCACAGCGGAAAAAAACTGCAACTTACCGTTTGTAAGGCTAAACGTTTGGCGTGGAATCCGAGGAACCCGCCGCCAAGCCCCGCCGCCGCCTGCGGTTTGTTACCCGCCTGCTCGTCGCCGGGGTTCTTGTGGCGGCACTTGTTTGGTTCGTGCTGCCCTTCGCATACCAGCTCCCGCCAGGCTTGGCTCTAGGCCCGGTCGCCTCGCCCGTCCTGCTAGACCGCCACGGCGCACCGATCCGCCATCTCACTTCCGTGGATTTCACGCGCGCCACGCCGGTAACGCTTTCACAGATCCCGCCACGACTGCTCGATTGCACGCTCGCCGCCGAGGACAAGCGATTCTTCTCGCACCATGGCATCGATATCATCGCCACCCTCCGCTCCGCCACCGATTTCCTGCGGAGCCGTCGTATCGTTTCCGGCGCATCTACCATCACCCAGCAGCTTGCGAAAATCTCCGCACTGTCCGCGCCGCGCAACCTCGCTTCGAAATTTCACGAAGCGATGATCGCCCGTCGTTTGGAAATGACGTGGGGGAAAGATCGCATATTGGAGGCCTATTTTGCGCGGCTCGATTACGGGAATCTCCGCATCAGCCCCACGGAAGCGGCGCGGTTCTATTTTCAGAAACCACTCGCCGATCTCTCGCTCGGTGAGGCCGCCCTGCTTGCCGGTCTGCCGCAGGCACCCTCGCGGCTCAACCCCATCCGCCATCCGGAGCGTGCCAAGACCCGCCGCCTCGCTGTGCTTGAGCGGCTGGAGCGCACGGGGAAATATCCCGCCGCGGAGATCGCGCTTGCCCGCGAGGAGCCGCTTCGCCTCCGCCCGCTGCGCGAAACTTCCTCCGCGCCTTGGCTTAACCGCCTCCCCGGTATCTCCACCCACGCTCGCTCCACGCTCGACCTTTCCCTACAGGAGGACATCGAGCGCATCGTCCGCGAGGAGGCCGCGAAGCTCAAGGAATCGAATCTCCGCCATGCGGCCGTCGTGGTCATCGACAACGCAACGGGCGACATTCTCGCGATGGTCTCCTCCGCAGATTGGGACGATCCGCGCGGCGGTCAGCTCCACGGTGCGATGACCCCGCGTTCGCCCGGATCCACGCTCAAGCCCTTCACCTATCTTCTCTCCTTCCGTCACCTCGGCCACCTCCCCAGCACCGTCATCGCGGACATCCCTACGCCGCTCCGCACCGCGCAGGGCTTACAGCTTCCGGAAAACTACGACCGCAGATATCGCGGTCCCGTAACCATCCGCCATGCTCTCGCCTGCTCGCTCAACGTTCCCGCTCTCCGCGAGCTAAACGCCCTTGGTGGTCCCGAAAAACTCCATGATTTTCTGCAGAGTCTCGGGATATCCACCCTCGGCGGCAGCGCCACTGAATACGGACTCGGCCTCACCCTCGGCAACGCCCCGGTTTGTCTCTTAGAACTCAGTAACGCCTACGCCACCATCGCCCGGCGCGGCGTGTTCCTGCCCACCCGCCTTTTCATGGATCAGCAAATCCCCGCTGGGAAAAACTTCATCGACCCGACCCACAGCTGGCTCATCGCCGATATCCTGTCCGACAAGACCGCCCGCGCCCCCGCCTTCTCCACCGGCAGCCCGCTCGATCTGCCTTTCCGCTGCGCCGTGAAAACCGGCACCTCCTCCGACTTCCGCGACAACTGGTGCGTTGGCTTCACGCCCGAGTTCACCGTCGGAGTCTGGGCGGGAAATTTTGAAAACCAGCCCATGAAAAACATCTCCGGTGTATCCGGCGCGGGCCCCATCTTCCACCGCAGCCTCGTCCGCGCCCACCGCGACACGCCGCCTACATGGTATCCGGTTCTCAGTACTGACTACACGATGATCGACACCCGCACCGGGAAAAGGATCGCTCCGGGCAGTCATACGGAATCCGCATATTTCGAGCGTACTTTGCCTAACCATAACGTCCCCGCCGCTAGCCTGGATGACTACGACGAGAAAGGCCGCGCCAAGCTTTCTTCCACCTATCGTGAGTGGTATGAAAGTAGCGAGAATCGCCGCCGCCATGAACTCGTTCTCGACACCGCCGCCGACGACGAGATCTCCCTGGAAATCCTCCGCCCCCGCGACCAAAGCACCCTACTCCTCGATCCCGAGATCCCCGGCTCCGGTGCGGAGCTGAAACTCCTGACCAACCTCCCCGAACACACCGCTTGGGCTTCCGAAACCCTCCTTATCGAAGGCAACACCGCCAAACTCACCCCCGGCGCCCACACCCTGACCGCGACCGATCAGCGGAATGGGAAGGAACAGCG
>CAMBTF010000122.1 GCA_945870545.1 Akkermansia muciniphila | reverse complement strand
CTCGTGTTCACGCTGGCGAAATTGTCGTGTAGCTGGATGCGCAGTCTGCCATCGGTGACGTTAATCAGGTTCGCGCCTTGCCCGAAAGACTGCACGCCGTCGAAGCGGAATTTCAGCGACGACGCCGCGGCCCAGGAATTCAGCGCTTCGGCAACAGCGGTCAAAGCCCCCGCCTGATCCATCCCGGTAGGCAGCTTGGTCGCATCCACATCCACCAGGTAACCGATAGGTTGGCCGCCATCGCCGGTCGTAAACCGGGTGGGGCGGCCACCCGTTTCGGTATATCCTGAAGCCGTCACCTTGGAACCGGGCACGCCATTATTTGACTGATCCACCAAAATCCCGCCATCGCCCTCCTGCACCGCCACCGGAGAGGGTCGCTTGCCTTGTGCTCGATTTTTGAAAAACTGGCACATCTTCCCGCAGCCCTCATGGGCGCGCATCGCCCGCAATCCCGACGCCTTCCAGCGCCCTTCGGCATCTTGATCCAACATCATCGCGTAGGATTTCCCCACCTCCAAATCCAGGAATTCCGAACCGTAGTGGGAAACCCTGCCGACACTCCCACCCATCGTGATTACCTCGATCCGACTCTCAAGCCGCCCTTTGTATGTTTTCAGCAATTTGAGCCCGTATTTGGTCCGCACCAAACCATCTTCCCCCTCATAGGAAAACCTCTCCTCCACCTGCAGCTTGGCGACCGCCAAACTCCGCTCAAATGCCTCATCA
The DNA here is from genome assembly GCA_945870545.1 of Akkermansia muciniphila. Classification (GTDB taxonomy): domain Bacteria; phylum Verrucomicrobiota; class Verrucomicrobiia; order Verrucomicrobiales; family Akkermansiaceae; genus Luteolibacter; species Luteolibacter muciniphilus_A. The sequence continues at coordinate 5,110 of CAMBTF010000122.1, read as the reverse complement.
TCACTATCCGGCTCAAGACAGCCCGCATGAGTCAATGATATCATCGCGATCCACGCCCACGGAATCCTTAAAACTTTGGAAACCGCGTGGCGCAGAAAGAATTTCATAGCGAGCGATTTCATCGAATCGAACCTTGATGGCATGATGCCTCATATACCCTGTTTTCCCAGATTTTTTTCGGCTCTTCCGAACATTCAGTGGGCTGTGTTCGGATGTTCATCGATTTTCAGGCCGCCCGCGATCCAGTATCCCGATGGCGTGGAAGTTCTCGAAGCGGCGCTAGCCGCGCGCCCTGCGGCGGTGGCGGATACCAATTCGTTGTGGATGTTCCAGGTGAAAGAGGCGGGTTGTAGGCGTAGTCAACGACGCTTCCGTCCGGGCGAAGGTGGCGCGAGAGTTGGCCGTCGGTGTCGTAGAAGTATCTGAAACGCTGGGCGCCGGGGAGGCCGGCGAGGGCTTGGGTTGCGGAGGTTTTCCTTCCCGCCGCGCCACTGTTCTATTTTCCTGGGAATTTATATGAATGAAGCCAGACTTTTCGACGCACTTCGACGAACCCCGAAAACCGAAATTGAACCACGGATGGCACGGAAAGGCACGGATGAAGAAAGAGTTATGGAAACGTTTTCAAACCTGTTTGGTGTATCCTTAATTCCGTGAAAATCCGTGCCATCCGTGGTCAAAATTCCAATGAAGCCCCCTGCAATTTCGGCTTTCGGGATGAACACGCCCGTTGCTGCCACACAGGCCGATTCACCAAAACGAAGCTCGCGATCAGAAAAGGGGCAGATGCAAATGGGGATTTGTTCCTTGCCCATGGTCAACTGACATACGGGAAATCGAGCGACCCCAAAACAGCGCGTCTGACTCTCCCCGTCGGTCGGTTCAAAAACCTTCCGGCGAGTTCCTCGAACTGCTCGGAAAGGTCGGTCAGGTGGATCTCCAGTTTCCCCACGCCCGATTTCCCGCTGAGTAGATTTTTCTCCTCCAGCATCCTCTTGAGGTGCTCCGCGCAAGTTGTCGCGGAATCCACCAGCCGCACATCATCGGGCAGGATCTCGGTGAGCAGTGGGATGAGCAGCGGATAATGCGTGCAGGCCAGCATCAGGGTATCGATCCCCTTCGTCATCAGCGGCTCCAGGTATTTCCGCAGAACCTCCTTGGTCACCTCTTCGGAAATCCAGTTCTCCTCGATCAATGGCACCAGCAGCGGCGTGGCGATGCCATGGATCATCAGCCCGCGTTTCCGTGTCGCGAGCTCGTGTTGGTAGGCGTGGGATTGGATCGTGCCCCGCGTCGCAATGATGCCGATGCGGTCGGCGTCCGCGTTTGCGAGGGCTGCCTGGACGCCTGGCTCGATCACCCCCATGATGGGCACCGGGCAGTTTTTCCAGAACTCGGGAAGCGCGTGCGCCGTCGCCGTGTTGCACGCCACCACGATCGCCTTCACGCCTTTCGAGAGCAGGAAATCCACATCCTCCGCCACGAACCGGCGAATCGTTTCCGGGCTTTTCGAGCCGTAGGGCAGGCGCGCCGTGTCGCCGAGATAGATCACATCCTCGCCGGGCAAGAGATCCTGCACCGCCCGCACCACGGTCAATCCGCCCACCCCTGAGTCAAACAATCCCAAAGCCGCGTCGTTCACGGGCGCGATTGTTGCGATCCTCCGCGTTTCAGCAACCACCAATCACTCCTCCGCCAGCACCCGCAGCACATCGCCGATCGTGTGGTTCGCCTCGATGGGGTGCCGCAGCGCCTTGTCGAGGATCAGCGAGTAGCTGTTTTGCCGCCCGATCCGTTCGCGCACCAGATAGCCGCCCTCCTCCAGATCCGCGATGATGCGTTGCACCGCCCGCTCCGTGATCCCTACTTCCAGGGCGACCTCGCGCAGCGGCTGATCGCTGTTCTTCGTCAAGCAAACCATCACGTGTGCGTGGTTCGTGAAAAATGTCCATTGCGATGCTTCCGACATGCCCCGGTCAGGCTAAAGCGTCGAATACCGATCCGCGATCATTTTTTCTCGTGAGGCCGTATGGAACGCGCCAGTCCCAATTAACGCTAATTTTTTCGTGATTTGTATTGCGTAATTTTTAAAGGTTATTTACCAAGCGCGTGGAGCGGGACAACCGCCCGAACACAACATGGACTCCTTATACCTCCTGCTCGCGAACCTGATCTCACCGCCCGTCATCGCCTTCGCTGCTGGTGTGATTGCCGTCCGTGTGGGCAGCGACCTGCGCTTTCCCGAGCAGGTTTACCAAGGGCTGACGATCTACCTCCTGCTCGCCATCGGCTTCAAGGGCGGCTCCGCGATGGCCTCTTATTCGTTAGCTGATCTCGCCCTTCCACTCGGAGCGACTCTATTGATCGGCTCGCTAATCCCCGTGATCGTATTCTTTTCCACCCGGAAAATCCTCGGCCTCAGCGCCTCGAACGCCGCCGCCCTCGCCGCGCATTACGGCTCCGTTTCCGCCGTGACTTTCATGGCCTGCCTCGCCTTCCTTAACCAGAGGGGCGTCGATTATGAGGGCTTCATGCCTGCCGTCATGGCCGCGATGGAAATCCCCGCGATCCTTGTCGCCATGTTGCTCGCGAAACGCTTCAGCGCCCGCGCCAAAGCGCCGCTGATGGACTCGATCCACGAGGTCATCACCGGGAAAACCTTCATTCTCCTTCTTTGCGGACTGGTCTGTGGCATCACCGCCGGCGACCACGGGCGCGAGCTGCTCAATCCTTTCTTCATCACACCCTTCTACGGCGTGCTGATGCTTTTCCTGCTGGAAATGGGTCTGATCGCCGGGGCGAAACTCCGCGAGGCCGGTGGCATCTCGAAAGGCCTGGTCGCCTTTGCGATCCTCGCTCCCATCGCGCAAGCCTGTCTCGGCCTCCTGCTCGCATGGGGCATCGGCCTCAGCCAGGGAGGCGCAGTCACCTTTGCCGTGCTCGCCGCCAGCGCCTCCTACATCGCCGCCCCCGCTGCCGTCCGCGCCGCCCTTCCCCATGCGGATCCGGCCATCTACGTCACCACCTCCCTCGCTATCACTTTCCCCTTCAACCTCGTCGTCGGCATCCCGCTCTACCTCGCCATCAGTGGCCTGCTCTATCCCGCCTAGCCAAGTCTTCCTTGATGTTTGAAGTTTAAAATTTAGGGTTTCCCGCATGTCCGCTTGTGGCCCGAAAATGAAAATGGATCCCACCCTCCACCGGGAGAGAAAACCGGACTGGATCAAGGTGCGCTTGCCGAACAACCCGGCCTTCTGGTCCACGAAGTCGCTGATCACCGATCTCAAGCTGGTTACCGTCTGCGAGGAGGCCCAGTGCCCGAACCGCTGGGAATGCTGGGGGCAAGGCACGGCCACTTTCATGATCGCCGGCGACAAGTGCACCCGCGCCTGTGGCTTCTGCGCCGTGAAAACCGCGAAGCCCGACGCCCTAGAATCCGACGAGCCCGCCCGTGTCGCCGAGGCCACCCGCCGCATGAACCTGCGCCATGTCGTCATCACCGCCGTCGCCCGTGACGATCTCCGCGATGGCGGCGCCGAGCATTTCCGGGAAACGATCCGCGCCGTCCGCGAGGTGAATCCCGAGATCATCATCGAGGTGCTCGTCCCCGATTTCAACGACCGCGACTGGGCACTCCAAATGGTCATGGACGCTCGCCCGCACATCTTCAACCACAACCTCGAAACGGTCGAGCGCCTCACCCCGCTCGTCCGCTCCCGTGCCCAATACCTGCGTTCCCTCATCGTCCTGAAAAAGGCGAAGCAGATGGTCAAAGGCCACGTCGCCACGAAATCCGGCATCATGCTCGGCCTCGGCGAGCGCCGCGACGAGATCCTCACCGCGATGGACGACCTGTTGGCGCACGATGTCACCGTCCTCACCCTCGGCCAATACCTCCGCCCCACGCCGAAGCACCTGCCCGTTGTCGAATACATCCACCCCGACGCGTTCGCCGAATACAAGCAGATCGCTCTCGAAAAAGGCTTCCGCCACGTCGCCTCCGGCCCGCTCGTCCGCTCGTCCTACCACGCCGCCGATTTCCGCCCGGAACTCGATGTCCTCCAAGCCATCGAAACCGACCTCCGCGCCGCCGACGGCCTCGAACTCGGCCCCGAACATCTGTCTGTCCTGCGGACGGTAAAAGCTGAAATGCTGAAAATCTGAGATGCTGAAATCTCATCCCCATTTCAGCGTTTCAGCGTTTTAGTTTTTCAGCATTTACCATGCCCTGGCTCATCAAATCTGAACCCGACTGCTTCTCCATCGACGACCTTGAAAAGGTCGAGCAGGAGCCTTGGTCCGGCGTGCGCAATTACCAAGCGCGGAACTACATGTGGCGGGATATGAAGGTCGGCGATCTCGCGCTTTTCTACCACTCGAACGCCAAGCCGCCCGGCATCGCTGGTGTGGCGAAGGTTGCCTCCGCCGCGTATCCGGATCCCACGCAGTTCGACGCGAAATCCGAGTATTTCGACCCCGCCGCCACGGAGGAAAAACCGCGCTGGTATCTCGTCGATTTCGAGCACGTCGCCACATTCAAGGAACTCCTCCCGCTCGAGACGCTGAAGGCCGACAAGCTCCTCTCCGAAATGCTCGTCTGCCAGAAAGGCACGCGACTCTCGATCACACCGGTGGAGAAAAAGCATTTTGTCCGCGCGCTGAAAATAGCCGGATGCGTTACGCTTTGAAAAACAGTTTCGTCACTCCACCGCTGCGGCGGGAGGAGGCTCCGCCGTTGGCATCACGATCCTCGGCCTCGGCTGCCGCATGGGTGCCGGCGTGGCGCTGAGCGCATGGTCAAGGCCACGGCGCATGGCACAGACCTGCTTGCGCCAGCCTTCCGGTATGGTCGAAAGCTCGGGACGATCTCCAGCGATCCCTGCGTATTGCACCTTGCCATTTGTGTCCACGATGCGGACAAAATCACCGTCGTCTCTACGGATCACCTCTGCACTGCCGCGTGAATCCGTGACCACTGCTTTTCTTTCCTCAAGATCCATGATCCGTATCGCACCGTCGTCAGGGCGGATCACTGAATCCTCCAGCATGCGCCGGATCTCCTCGCCGTCACCTCCCTTGCCCTCGCCCAGCGTGACCTCGAGATCGAGCG
>CAMBTF010000121.1 GCA_945870545.1 Akkermansia muciniphila | reverse complement strand
GCCGCCTTGGGCTTCGCCTTCGACATTTATGAACTGCTGATGCTGCCGCTGATCGTCGGGCCTGCCTTACAGGAACTCATCGGCGCGGCGCCGGGGTCGCCGGAGTTCAACAGTTGGATCGGGAAACTGTTTTTCATCCCGGCCATCGCAGGCGGCATCTTCGGCCTGCTGGGCGGGTATCTCACAGATCGCCTCGGGCGTCGCCGGGTGCTGACGTGGAGCATTCTGCTTTATGCTTTTTCGGCCTTCGCGGCCGGATACTCAACGAGCGTGGAAATGCTGTTGTTCTTCCGCTGCCTGGTTTTCATCGGCGTGTGCGTGGAGTTCGTCGCGGCGGTGGCATGGCTTGCCGAGCTTTTCCCCGATCCGAAACAGCGGGAGAAAGTCCTCGGCTACACGCAGGCGTTCTCATCCCTCGGCGGCCTGATGGTGGCGGTGGCCTACGGCATTTGCGTGAAGTATTCAGGCAGCTTTCCGGCGATCCATCTGCCCGATTTCCTCAGCGGCCTGTTTGGTGGAGGGACAGTGGGGGACGAGCATGCCGCCTGGCGCTACACCCTCATGTCCGGCGTGATTCCCGCCATCCCGCTGATCCTCATCCGACCCTTCCTGCCCGAGTCACCGGCGTGGGCGCAGAAGAAGGCGGCGGGCACCCTCAAGCGCCCCAGCATCCGCGAGCTATTCACCCCGGAGCTCCGCCGCACCACGCTTGTTACCACCGCGATGTTTGCCATGGCCTACGGTGCCGCATTCGGAGCCATCCAGCATATCCCGCGCATCATCCCGGGTCTACCGGAAGTGAAGGCCGCTTCGCAGGCTGCCTCGGCCGCCGCTGCCAAAGCGAATGCCGGGAAACCTGCGGATGTCGTCAAGAAAGCCTCCATCGTTGCCGGTAAAAAGGCGGAGCAATCCATCGCGGCGAACACCACCAAGATCCAGGAAGTCGGCGGCTTGGTAGGTCGCTTCATGCTGGCGTATCTGGCTGTCATTATCATCAGCCGCCGCAAGCTGCTGCGGCTGTTCGTCATCCCCGGCTTGATCGTCATGCCGCTGGTCTTCGCCTACTGCGGCGTAACCGGACTTATGCCCTTGCAGATCGGCATCTTCTTCGCAGGCTTGCTCACCGTCGGGCAGTTTAGCTTTTGGGGAAATTACCTGCCGCGCGTCTATCCCATGCACCTTCGCGGCACTGGCGAAAGCTTCGCCGCCAATATCGGCGGACGGCTCATTGGCACCTCCTTTGCCTGGATCACCACCACCCTCGCCACCACCGCGGACATCGCCGCCGCCCCGGCCAAGCTTGCTTACACGGCGGCTGCCATCGGCTTCAGCGTGTATCTCGTCAGCCTGATTCTCTCCTTTTTCCTACCCGAACCCAAGGAAGACCTACTGGACTGACCGGGCAGAGCTACGAATCGTTATCCATGAAACTTAGTTTGGAAGAACGCGTCGAACGCGAAAAACAGAGACGCAAAAAAGCCAACGCCCAGATGTGCGAGAAAGTGGCGGCGGCAAGAATTCTCGGCGTCTGCAGCTGTTGCGGAAAACTGGACATAAAACTGGGCACTAAAAAATTTACAGCACCTGCCCGGAGATAAGGTGCCAAGCGGGCGTTGAAGGTTCGCGCTCAATGCACCTCCTCTGCCAAGGCTGTGACAAATGCTGACGCGGCCTAATCGCTGTGTCGGCTGCCTTCCTAGGAAGAAAAATTTCTGGAATAGAACCACTGGAAAAAGTGGAGCCGGCTAACGGACTCGAACCGTTGACCTACTGATTACAAATCAGTTGCTCTACCAACTGAGCTAAGCCGGCCTTGCCTTTCGGGAAGGCTGGGGAGGGTGTATCCGGCTTATGGGCGGAAGGCAACGGAAAATCCGATACGTTATTTCTCACCAGTACCGGGAAGGAAGCGGTAGTAAACCTCCAGCATCAGGGTGGAGAGGCAGGTGGCCATGTGGACGTTGACCGGGCCGTGCTTGATGCCCGCCTGTGTCCATGAGCCTTCGGGGTTCTGGGCCTTGAGGAGGCTGTCGCGGAAGCGGAGGTTGTAGTCCTGCCACTCCTTGCCGCCGTGGTTGATCATGGCCTGGGCGTTGTAGTAGTGGTAGTAAAGGTTGGAGCTCTCCTTGCCCCATTCGAACTCCGAGTTCTCGGCGACATAATCAATGCCTTTCCTCGCCGCGCGGGAGCTGCCCTTGTCCCATAATTGGAAGCAGAGCACGCCGCCGCCGGTGAGGCCGGGGCTGCGGTTCGCGTCGCCGCGGTATCCGATCGCGCCGTTGCCACCCTGGGCTTTTTCCAGCCATTCGAGCGCCTCGCGGGAAGGCTTGGTGAACTTGCTGTCGGGCCAGAGGCCGGTGTGCTTGCCGGCTTTCATCGCCTGGATCTGCCAGAAGCCGACGGAGTTGTCGCCCTCGTTGGCGGAGGCGAATTTGTAAACCCAGCCGCCGACATCGTTCTGTCCCTGCATGATCATGTCGATGGAGTCCTTGGTGACCTTGTCGAGGTGGGGGATCGGAATCGTGAGCTGGTTGCAGAAGGTGTAGGCCTCGGCGAGGGCGTAGGCGGCGATGCCGTGGTCATAGACCCACTGGATGTTGGTGGCGTCCTTGTTGGAAAGGCGGCCGTTGTTTTTCATGCCGACGTCGATCAGGTAGGTGATGCCCCTGAGGACGGTCTCGCCGTATTTCGGGGATTGCGGGGTTTCGCAGTGGCCGAGAAAGGCAAGGAGCGCGAAACCGGTCATGGCGACGGGATGGTCTGTCGTCCAGCTTCCATCGGGATTCTGGGTGGCTTGCAGCCAATCGAGGGCTTTCACCACGGCTTCCTCGCACTGGGGCGTGCCGCCTTCGGAAAGCAAACGAGCCATACGCTCGGCGGGAGAACAACGCTTGCCGAATGTGGCGAGGTTCCCTTCGAAACGCGGGCCGCTGCCAATGCTATCGCCAACGCCTCTGGGGCCGAAGTCGTCGCCATAGCCGTAGTCAGCGCTGGGTGCCAAGACGACCACATCGGGCACGGGGATGGAAACGGTGGAAACGGTTTGCACGGCGATGACCCTTGTCTGAGAAGCGCTCGCTGCGGGCGGGGTAGGCTTGCGTTTGAGCGGATCCGCGACGGGGTGGGGTTTGATCGGGGGCTCGTCCGTAATGCCGGGATCGTGGATCACCTTTACGGTAGGTGATTGCTGGAAGATCGGTGGTAAAAGGAAGATGCTGAGAACCAATGCGATCACCACAATCGTCAGGATCGCGATGACCGCCGAGGATATCGTGGAGTTCCGCTTCTGTGCGTTCAGGCGCTCTTGCGCCTCTGGGCTTAGGTTTGCGTGGATGCTCATAGTGCTGGTGAAACGCACGGTGAGCCGATTTCCTTAGGGAAATTTTCAGAGGGGGAGCACACGCGCCCCCGCGTGTTGCGGAGTGCGCCCTCGCTCTCCGCTTGCTGGAATGATCGCGTGCGCCACAAAGCAAAAATAACACCCCGTCAGAAAGTCGCGCCGATGGCGAAGTGCCATGTGCCGCCGGGTTCGCCGAGATCCTGGGAAAGGTTGTGGCCGTATTCGAGGCGCACCGGGCCGATGGGGAGATCGAGCCGGAGGCCGAGGCCGGCGGCGAGTTCTAGGCCGTCTTGGCGGATGCCGGTGTAGTTGCCGGTGACCGCGCCCGCATCGACGAAGGCCACGGCGGTCAGCGGGCCGGTGATTGCGCGGCTGAGTTCCGTGTTTACGCACCAGCTGAAATCGCCGCCATACGGATTGCCGCCGAAGCTGGGGCCGAGTTCCCTTTCCGGGAAACTGCGGACACTGCGCGCGCCGCCGTTGAAGACGCGCAAGTCCACCGGCAGGCTTTGGATGTCTTCCGTGGGGAAAACCCAGTTCGCGAAGCCGCCGATGCCGAGGAGGTGGTTATCGCCCAACGGAAGGTAGTAGCCGCCATTCATTCCGACCTTCGCATAGGTTTCCATCTGCTCGCCGATGGCCGCGCCGACCTGGACGGGGATGCCGAAGTGCCAGCCGGATTTCGGCAGGATCGCGCTGTCGCGGTGATCCCAGGTGTGGGTGAAAGCGACGCGGACATGGTTGTAATCGGTTTCCCCGAGGAGGTTGGAGGGCAATCCATCGTCCGTGACCGTGAGAAACGAATATCCGAGCACCAGCTCCATGTGGCGGCGCTTGGAGGGTTGCCATTTCCATCCGCTCTCGAATCCGGACTCGAAGGAGGTGTAGCCTTCGAATGCTTTCACGAGCGAATACAGCCGGAGCGTATGCGCCGTTTCCGAGCCACGCCACCAAGGGTTGGTGAGCTTCACCTCGCCGAGCGCGCCGCGTCCGCTGAATTCCATACCGGCGGAAAACCCCTTGAGGCTGCCGCGGAAATTCCTGTCGGTGTAGCCCGCGCGGAACAGCGGCCCGTAGAACGTCTCCGCCCCCGCTGCGAGGCTGATCTCCCTCGCCTTGGCCTCCCGAAAATGGAGGGTCGCATCGATCCGTTTACTAGAAACCTCGTAGGTCTCCACCTGCACGGATTCGAACGCGCCGGTGGCGAGCAGGCGCTTCACCTTCGCGTTCATCGCCGCCTGGTCGTACCACTCGCCTTCCAGCGGTTCCATGATGCGCTTCACGCGCTGCGGCTGGGTGAGTTCCAAGCCTTCCGCATGAACCTCCAGCAAGCGCACCCGGGTGCCGAGATTGATGAAGAACGCGGGCTGGTAGGTGGATTTCCGCAAACTGCTTTCCATGCGGATCTTCGCGTCGGGATAGCCCCGGCTGATGAACGCCTCCTCCATCGCGGCGCGCAGGCCGTTGATTTTCTCGGTCGTCGCCCACTCGCCGATGAAAGGCTCCCACGTCGTCGCCGCGCGCTTCACGCCGCGCCCGTCCGGGCTGGAAACGGTGGGTTTCGCGATTTTGAAACGCGCGCCGCGATCCACCGTGATGGTGACATCGACCTTGCCCGATTTCGGGTCTGTCACGCGATCGCTTAGGATCGCATCCGCATTCCAATGGCCTTCCGAGTGGAGCTGCTGCTCGATGTAGCCTAGGCCTGTTTCCACATCCTCCTCACGGAAAGCGGGTGCGCCCGCGCCGAACGGCATGTCCTTCTGGGCGGGCAGCGCGTAAAGCTTCGCGAGATGTTTCGCATCGCCTTCACCGGTGATCGTGACTTTTCCGAGAGAGAGTCTCGCGCCCTCATCGACGATTAGCGCGATGCGATCCGGCGCCACGACCTTCGGCGTGACCTTCGCCTCGTTGTAGCCGTCGTTGCGGAGGATTTCCGTGAGTAGGAAAGCGGCATCGGCAGCGCGCCATGGACTGGCGGATTTTTCGCGGACATAGACGAGCCGATCGCCCATGAGCTGGAGGACTTCGCGCTCGCTCTTGCTGGTCATGCCCCGGATCTCGATGCGCGTTTCCGCCAACGCGACACCGGAAAAGGCGAGCGCGCCGACAAGGGCAAGGATGGGGAGCGGAAATTTCATCGGAACCTGATCCTCCATATCGCCATCACGCGCTGATCACCTTCCGCAGCGAGGCCTGCCGTGACATACAATTTTTCGCTCAATTTCAAGGTGGCCGAGCTGTAGGAATCCGAATCGTAGGGATCCGTCTCCGCGAGGCTGAAATCAACGTTATCCAACAGGCCAAGCAGCGGGCGGAGGCGTTTACCGAGGGGAAACCTGCCGCGCCGCATTTCCTCGATGAGGAGCTGCATCGCGCGGGAGGACGCGGCCTGCGAATCCTCCAGTCCGGCGGAGGTGGTGCCGGTGGCGAGCAGGGTCATGATCTCGTTTTCAGGAAGCGGCGGCTCGGAGGTGAGCACGAGCTGCGGATCGGACAGGCGGCCATAGGCATAGACCTGGACGCGATACGGTCGTGGCTC
>CAMBTF010000120.1 GCA_945870545.1 Akkermansia muciniphila | reverse complement strand
GCCGGCTCGCCATGGGGCTGGACGACGATCTACGCTCCCGCCATCATCACTTACCTGCTTTTGAAAGTCACCGGCATCCCGCCCACCGAGGCCTCCGCCCTGAAACGCAAAGGCGAAGCCTACCGCGAATACCAACGCACCACCTCCCCATTCATTCCAAAATTCAAAATTCAAAATTCAAGTCTCAATAAGAACGATTCTTCTCTGTGACCTCTATTTCCTCTCTTCCATCTGCGGTTAAATCTCTTCCATTTTCCAACCCGATGAATAAGCCGCCCCGCCCCACCGCTCTTCCTTGAGATTTGAAATTTGAGATTTGAATTTTATGAACACCAACGACCTCATCGCCTCCGGCAAGCTCCCCGACTCCGCGATCCGCCTCGGCATCCGGCATCGCCTCGCCAACACCATCGCACCCTTCGAGAAACTCGATCCCGAAGACCGCCAAGCGAAGCTCATGGCGCACATCGCCGAGCTGAAAACCATGCCCGTCGCGATCGCTACGGACGAGGCGAACGAGCAGCATTACGAGCTGCCGACCGCGTTTTTCAAGCGTTGCCTCGGCCCGCACATGAAATACTCCTCCGGATACTGGGAGGAGGGCGTCACCGACATCGCCGAGTCCGAGGCGCGGATGTTGGAGATCACCAGCCGCCGCGCGCAACTCGCCAACGGCCAGAACATCCTCGAACTCGGCTGCGGCTGGGGCTCGCTCACCCTCTGGATGGCGCGGCATTATCCCGAAGCGAAAATCACTGCCGTTTCCAACTCCCGCACCCAGCGCGAGCACATCATGGCGGAGGCGGAAAAGCGCGGCCTCCATAACGTCACGGTCATCACCGCGAACATGATCACCTTCGAGGGCGTTGGCGAATCCGTCTTCGACCGCTGCGTCTCCGTCGAGATGTTCGAGCACATGAAGAACTATCAAATCCTGTTAGAGCGGATCTCGAAATGGCTCAAGCCCGACGGCAAACTCTTCGTCCACATCTTCACCCACCGCGAGAACGCCTACCATTACATCGCAGAAAACGAGGACGACTGGATGGCGAGATACTTTTTCACCGGCGGCCAGATGCCCTCCGACGACCTGCTGCTTTATTTCCAGGATCATCTCCGGATCGAGAACCACTGGCAGGTCAGCGGGCGGCATTACCAGAAAACCTCCGAGGCCTGGCTCCGCAACATGGACGACCACGAGGAAGAACTCTTCCCCCTCATCGCCGAAACCTACGGCGCGGATCAGGCCGTGAAATGGTGGTCCTACTGGCGCGTCTTCTACATGGCCTGCGCCGAGCTTTGGGGATACCGCAAGGGCCATGAATGGATCGTCTCGCATTACCTTTTCCGAAACTCTAAACTCTAAATTTTAAACCTCAAAACAGACCGGCTTGGCGACAAAGCGCAGTTAAAATGAGAACCTAATCTCTCAATCACAAATCCCCAATTTCCTCTCAAGGTTTAGCGAGGTCTGGCCACACCGAGATATCTCCTAAATGGATCGCCAGGCCCTAAAGAAGCTCGAATGCTGTTTAGGCTCGTAAAAATCTATCCGACGAATCGAAAACTTTTTCTTGAAATTTGCAATCAAAATTGGCAATTTTCAATAAAATGGAAGAAATCACCCGCCATTCCCTGAACCTGCGCCTCAGCGATTCGCTGGATCATTTTCGTGTCACCGCGCTCCTCGGGCCGAGGCAATGCGGGAAAACCACGCTGGCGCGGACATTCGATGTGCCGCGCGAAAACTATTTCGATCTGGAGGATCCGCTGGACCAGGCGCGGCTGGAAAACCCGCGCAATGTGCTTGGCGGCTTGTCGGGCTTGATCGTCATCGACGAATTCCAGCGCCAGCCAAATCTTTTTCCGATCCTGCGTGTGCTCGCGGATCGGAAAGATCATCCGGCTAAGTTTCTCATCCTTGGCAGCGCCTCGCCGCAGTTGATGAAAGGGGCTTCCGAATCCCTGGCCGGACGCGTGCATTTCATCCACATGGGCGGCCTTCACTGTGGCGAAGTGGGCGTATCCGACCGCGACCGGCTGTGGCTGCGCGGCGGATTCCCGGAATCCTACCTCGCGCCTTCCGAGGAAATCAGCAACCGCTGGCGGAGGTCGTTCGTCCAAACCTTCCTGCGCCAGGATCTCCCGAGCTTCGGGATCGATGTCCCGCCGGAGCGGCTACGGCGCTTCTGGATCATGGCAGCCCACTACCACGGGCAAACCTGGAACAGCTCCGCCATCGCCAAATCCCTAGACATCTCGCACACCACGGCGCGTTCCTATCTGGACATCCTGACGGAATCCTACGTGATGCGCCAGTTGCCCCCGCTCGCCACGAATCTCAAAAAACGCATTGTCAAAGCCCCGAAAGTTTATCTGCGGGATTCCGGCCTGCTGCACAGCCTTTTGCAGATCGGATCCCTCGCGGATCTGCAATCCAACCCCCGTTATGGAGCCTCATGGGAAGGTTTCGCGCTGGAGCAGTTGTGCGCGGTGCTGACCTTGGAACCGGATGAGGTTTTCTTCTGGGGAACCCATGGCGGGGCGGAGATGGATCTCGTCGTCGAACGCGGCGGAAAGCGCTACGGCTTCGAGTTCAAGGCAACGGAAAAACCCCGCGTCACCCACTCCATGACCATCGCCAAGGCAGATCTGGCTCTGGAAAAGGCTTATCTCGTCTATCCCGGCGAGCTTTCGTTTCCCCTCCGTGACGGAATGGAAGCACTCGGCTATGCGAAAATCCCGGATTTCCGGTTCCCATAGTCAGCCCCTGCGAGCCAAATCCCCACCCCATGGCTCATCCACGGCAGCACCGCCCGCTAGAATCGCTGAAAAGCCAGCGTCCTGCCCGGTAAGTGCTGCTTGGATACAGATGATGTCGAATCCCTCGCCCTTAAAAATCCACTTTGGTTGTAACGGAGGACGTGGAGGAAAACGGAGGAAACGGAGAGAGAGTTGCAAATACCTGTTTGCATCCTAAAATCGGCAGTTCAAACGAAGATTTTCACCGCAAAGGCGCAGAGGTCGCAGAGGAAACGCTGAGAAGAGTTTGTATTTTGGGATATTGCAGGGCATTTTTCACAGCAATTCCATTTCACCCATTGGGTGAACCAAGCAGTTCCATCGTTTTCCCAAATTTCCTATCTTCCCGCATGCAAGGCTCTGCGTTCCTTTGCGACCTCTGCGACTCTGCGGTGAAAAATTGATACCCAACTGCGGTATTTAGGTTCATAACTCCGTTTCCTCCGTTTTTGGAAGTGCCCGCGACACTGAAAAGCACCGTCTCCTGCGCTGAGTGCCATCCCTTATTTTAGGTTTTACGGAAGATTAGTCGATCTGCCGTTCCACTTAACGCGCCCGAATTGGCGCGGACGCCGGGATGTGCTAGGTTTGAGGATGACCTTAACAAGAATCCTTCTCATCGGCCTTTTCACATGCAGCACCGCCTATCCCCAATCCGCCTCCGAGTGGATCAAGAAGGGCGATGCCTTTGAGGCCTCCGGCAAATCCAAGGAAGCGCTCACCGCCTACTTGGAGGCGGAGAAAAAATCCCCCAACGACGCAGCGATCCTCGTCAAGATCGCGAAGCAGTACGGCGACCTGATGCCCTCGCTGGGCGGGGCGGCGAAAAAAGATGCCTCCGTGAAATCGCTGGGATACTCGCGCAAGGCCGTCGCGATCAATCCGAAATCATCCGACTCCCATCTCGCCCTCGCGCTTTCCCTCGGGAAGAACACGGAATTCATGGGCAACAGGCAGAAAATCGAGGCCTCGCGAGAGATGAAAACCGCGGCGGAAACCGCGTTGCGCCTGAACCCGAAATCCGACTACGCCCACCACATGCTCGGCCGCTGGCATCAGGAAATGGCCGGCATCGGCGGAGCGGCCCGCGCGCTTGCGAAAATGATCTACGGTGGAGTTCCCAAAGGCACTTATCAGGAGGCCCTCGGGCACTTCGAGGCGGCGCGGAAAATCAACAACCGCCGCCTGATTCACCAGATCGAATACGGCCGCACCCTCGCCATGATGGGTCGCGACGCCGAGGCGAAGACCGCAATAAAGAAAGGCCTCAACATGCCGAACCGTGAGGCCGATGACAGCGATGCCAAGGAACGCGGCCGGAAGACTCTCAACTCGCTCTGATCAGGAATTTTCGCGATCCCACTCCGCGTGGAGTTCGGCGATGCTTTTCTCCAGGGACTCCATGTCGAACTCGTGGATATCGGTTCCTTTGCCGATGTCGGCGAGGAGGAGAACGGTGAGATCGCCGCCGAGGTGCTCGCGGAATTCGTCAAGGCCGGCGAGGACGCGGCGCTGGCCTTTTTTGTCGGTCCAGTCGAGCGCCGGGTGGTAGGTCTTGAGGCCGAGCGCCGCGAGAACGGCGAGGACACGCGCGGCCTTCGCTTCGTCTAACAGGCCGATGTGGCGTGAGTAAATCGTGTCCAGCGCGAGGCCGACGGAGACCGCCTCGGCATGCGAGAGTTGGTAGTTGGTCAGCGCCTCCAGCTTGTGCGCGGCCCAGTGGCCGAAGTCGAGCGGGCGGCTGGAGCCGGTCTCGAAGGCATCGCCACCCAGCGCGATGTGGCGGGCGTGGAGGAGGGCGGAGCGCTTCACGCATTCCTCGAAGGGTTCGCGCTCGCCCTTTGCCAGTGCCGCGGCGTTTTTCTCGATCCATGCGAAGAAACCGCCGTCCTTCACGAGCGCGACTTTCACCGCCTCGATCAGCCCGGCCCGGCTGGTTTCGCCGTCCTGGGTTTCGAGGAAACGGAAGTCGTTGATGACTGCGAAGGGCACGGAAAAGGAGCCGATCCAGTTCTTCTTGCCGAAGGCATTGATCGCGCTTTTCACGCCCACGCCGCTGTCGTCCTGGGAAAGTGTGGTGGTGGGGAAACGCACGAGCCGCACGCCGCGGTGGGCGGTGGATGCCGCGAAGCCGACCGCATCCAGGAACGCACCGCCGCCGATCACGAGCACATAGGAATGCCGGTCGATGTGGCCGAGGTCGATCTCTCGCCAGACCTCGCGGACGAGATCTTCATCCGCCTTGCAAGCCTCGCCGCCCGCGAAGAGGCGTAAGCCGCGGAAATCGAGATCGAGTTTCCCGAAGTAGGCGTGGATCTCATCGGTGAGTCCTTTCCATGAGGCCGCGACCGCGCTTTCCAGAAACACCAGTGCCCGTCTGCCACCGCCCTCGGCAAGGATATCCGCGAGAGCGGTGTTATCCATGGAGAAGGCGTCGCGGGTAAAGATCACCCGGTGCCTAAAGGTGACGGGGATATCGAAATCGTGGCGATCCATGGAAGCTTTTGCTGCGGGGCGGGTAGTTATCCCGGTTTACTTGCTTCCGCCAATCTTTCTTTCCTCTAGCGACCCTTGTTTTTAGGAAAAATCTGCTCTCCAATCCCATGGTTGAGCTTTAACTTTCACTCATGCCCAAGGAGATCACGCTCTATGAATCGAAATGGCTTGGCCTTTACCGCATCGGTCACTGGGATTTTGCCCGCCGCCCGAATTCCGACTCCTGCGTTGGGATCCTCGCCATCACGGACAGCGGTGAGATCGTGCTTGTTGAGCAGTTTCGTATCCCGGTGGGAAAGCGCGTCATCGAGATCCCGGCGGGCCTTGTGGGCGATGAGGAGGAGCACCGGGGGGAAGCTCTGGCCGATACCGCGGCGAGGGAGCTGATGGAGGAAACGGGTTACTGCGCCGCGGAAATGCGCCCGATCCTGAGTTCCCCTACCTCGGCAGGGATGACACCGGAGTTCACGCACCTTTTCCTCGCCACGGGGCTGACCCGCGAGGCGCAAGGCGGCGGCATATCGGGGGAAGACATCACCGTGCACCATGTGCCGCTCGCAGGGCTGAGGGATTTCCTGGCCGGGAAAATGACGGAAGGTCTCGCGGTGGATTTCAAGATCCACGCGGCTCTAGCGGCGGCG
>CAMBTF010000119.1 GCA_945870545.1 Akkermansia muciniphila | reverse complement strand
CTATCCTGCGCAACTTCTAACACCTTGCAAAGCCCACGCCTTGCTCGTTTGCTCCCGCCAACCGCCTCTCCATAACCACTCCACGCATACATCGCTGGATCTTTCACAATCCCTGCCCTCACCGGATTCAAATCAATATATCCCGCTATCGCATGCAGCGCTTCACCCGTCTCCACCAGCACGCTTTTGAATCTATCCATCCACAACGTCCCACGCCGGCTCTTCTGCTTGTTATACCAACGACTGAAACGCTCCTTGAGTTCTTTAACAAACAAACTCAAGTCACAGAAACGTTGTTGGAATCGCTCTAACAAAGCCTGCGCCGCATCCTCCTCGTGGCGATTGCGTAAATCGGTGATTTCACTACGGAATTGAATGATGAAAGCCTTCGAATACACCAATGAAAGATGCTCGAAAAACCTTTCCTCCCCCTCTTTACCTTCGAACCGTTTTAGCCAGATTTTCTTCTCAGGCACCTTGAGCAAAATGTGGAAATGATTGTCCATGATCGCATAGGTCAGAATTTCGACCCCTGAAAACGTGGCCATGCGCCACATCATCCGACGCAATGCCTCTTTTTCAATCGAGCCGAGCAAAAAATCACCGTTCACCACCCGCGACATCACGTGGTAGCACGCTGCACAATCCGTCATACGCATCCGCTTACGCCCTGAAAACCCTCTAGCCCGCCGAATCTGCCCCAATCGCTGCCCCGTTTTCATCTCCGCCAACTCTAGAGGAGACCACACCTTCTCCTCCCCTAAACCCCTTTGTTTATCTTCTTTCGGCATGTCCATGACGAAACTCTACCAGCCCAAAAAGCATGCGCAAGATTATTGTATGCCTGGCAGTTAATAAGAAGAATCACCTTGTGCCTGGGTGTGGGTTGGACGCAGGATGAGTCCACATGAATTGCTATTTTGAAAAGCTTGGCCGGACGGTTTTGGAACGGTGGCGGGAGCAGAATTTCTCGCTCGCGGTTTTCCCCGAACTGACCCGCACCGCGATCGAGGAGGCTCCGCCGTCGGAAAACATCGATATCGAGGAGCTGATTCATGAGTTCCTATTCAGCGACGACCAACCTTTCCAAAGCGAATCTAGCTTCGGACAGCCTGAGTTGATTGCGTTCAACGATACGCGGTTTTATATTCAGATCCTGTTCTGGCTGGAGGGGACTACGGAAATCCATCAGCACGAGTTTTCCGGAGCATTCCATGTGATGGGAGGTTCCAGCGTGCATTCGGAATTCGATTTCGTGGACGCACGTTCCGTCACTCCGCACATCCGCACCGGCGATCTCCGCGTGAAGCGGATCGAGTTGTTAGAAACTGGGCGCACGGTTCCCATCACATCCGGCCGGGACTGCATTCACTCGCTTTTCCACCTCGATACCCCGTCCATCACCGTGGTGATCCGCACCCATCACGATCCCGGCACGGGGCCGCAATACAATTACCTACCACCCCACATCGCGATCAATCCGCTCCACGCGGATTCCCTGACAGCCCGTCGCAAGCAACTGCTCGACGTGCTAGAGACCATCGACGATCCGGATTATGGAACTCATGTAAATGAAATGATGGGTCGTTTGGATTTCGAGCGCGGCTTCAACATGCTTCGCCACGCCATGCCGCGCCTGAAAGAACTCAATGAGTGGGATGAGGTTCTGGCGACATTTCAAAACAAACACGGCGAACTCGCTCTAGGTGTGCCCGACACGCTGGCGGAATGTCTCCGTCGCGAGACGATTTCCCAGATGCGTCATTTCATCGTCAATCCAGAGCATCGCTTTTTTCTCGCGCTACTCATCAACGTGCAGAATCGAGCCGATATTTTTGCGCTCGTTACCCGGCGATTTCCCGGGTCATCCCCCATCGATACCATCCTAGGCTGGGCGGAAGAGCTTGTGGAACCCAACGATTTCGGGGTCACCCTGCTGGATGCCGCTTTTCCTGAAACACCCTATATCGACTTCGAGGAGCAGTCCCGGTTGTTGATCGAGGCGCTGAAAAACGCACTGGAAGGAAATACGGATGAGAATGATTTCCTGGAGATACAAGCCGCACTGTCGGCTTCCTGCCTGCGGCCTTTGTTCTCGTGAAAACTGTCGCTACTTTGCTTCCTCGGCGGATTACCGCCCATCCCGAATTTTCCTTCCCATCCCGCCCCGCCGTGCTTCGCTAGTCCGCGTGATCGCCAGAACCTTCCATGACCGTGTCATCGCCCCTTCCCTGCTCGCTGCGGATTTCTCGAAAGTGGGCGAGGAAACCACCCGCGCCATCAACGCGGGGGCGGATTGGCTGCACCTCGACGTGATGGATGGTCATTTCGTGGACAATATCTCCTTCGGCCCGGCGATGGTTCAGACAATTCACGAGTCGAACGACATTTTCCTCGATGTGCACCTGATGATCTCCCGACCCGACCACTACCTGCCGCGATTCATCGCTGCCGGCTCGGACTGCATCACCGTCCATGTCGAGGCGGAGCATGATGTCGCAGAAACCCTGGAGCGCATCCGTGAGGCGGGCTGCCTCGCCGGGCTCGCGCTGAATCCCGCTACCCCTTTCGAGCAGGCCGTCCCTTTCCTCGGGATGATCGACCTGCTGCTCTGCATGACCGTCGTCCCCGGCTTCGGCGGGCAGCCGTTCATGGAGTCGGTCATGCCGAAAGTTTCCGCCGCTGCCGCCTACCGTAAGGAAAAAGGCCTCACTTATCACATCGAGGTCGATGGAGGGATCAGCACCGCTACCGCCTCCCTTGCCTATGCCGCCGGGGCGAATGTCATGGTCGCCGGCTCCACCACCTTCGGAGTGAAGGACATGAAAGCTGCCATCACTGCCATCCGCGAAGCCTAACCCATCCTACTATTTTGAAAACCATCCTCATCAGCTCCGCCCTCTCGCTCGCCATCGGTTTTACCTTCGGCTGGCTGATCAAATCCGCCTCGACGGATCTCGAAAGCTTCGTCCCGCAGACCGGGCAGAACACCCCCACCCCACGCCCGCCCGCACCCACGCGCACACCCGACGCACCGCCCGAGCGTGTTCTGCCCGAGCGCCCCTCATCCGTCGGCCCAACGCATGCCCCACCCATCGGCACCGCCACCGTGCCTGGAGAGCCCACCCGGGCGGATCGCGCGAAATGGATGCGCCTCATCGAGGTGCTCGGCCTCAACCCCGACCAAGCGAAAGCCCTCGAAGCAGCCATGGCGGAATCGTTGCCAAAGTTAGAGACCGGGAAATCCCCCGAAATCAGCTACATGGAAGCCGGCGCTCTCCTAGAGAAAAATATCCTCGCGTTGCTCGACGCCGATCAGCGGAAAGCCTTCGCCGATATGCAGCGCCGGGCGATCGACAATCGCATCGAGCTCAGCGCCCAGCAAACCTACATGCAGGAACTCGGCGAACTCGATCTCATGCCGGAACAGCGAGCCCTGGCTCTCGATTTGTTGCGCGACCGGGCAAAGCAACTCTCCGCGGACATCCCTTCCAGCGCTCGCTTGCTCCTCACTGGATCGTTCCTCCCGGTTAGCGAAAGGAATTTTTCCGAGGACGCCATCCGCCTCCTCCGGCAGCTTTCCCCGCAATACAGCGGCGATGCAGCCCTCGACAAGCTTGCCGAAAAGCGCCGCGTCGAAGCTGAGGAGAAAGCCAAGCTTTTCGAGGAAGTTCTCACCCCCGCCCAGTTCGAACTTTACCGCTCACGCCTCTCCCAGAGCACTGAGATCCTCGACCAACTCCGCTCCGGCGAGTGATTTCCCGTTTCCATTTGAATCCCCGCCGCCGTTTCTATAGCTTCCCGCCATGTCGAAAAAATCCGGTGCCGAGCGCGTGGTGGTGAAAGTCTTCACCTATGGGATCCAGCCCAAGGTCTGGCGCGTGTTTTCCATCTCCTCCGCCGTCACTTTCCTAGAACTCAGCGATGCCATCCAGGCCGCCATGGGCTGGGAAAATAAGCACCCCCACGAGTTCCGCCACGGCAAGGGCAAGCGCCTCGTAGATGTGATCGGCCCCGTTGGTCTCCAAGATCAAACACTCGGCGATTTCCAGGACGAGGCTGTGATCACTGTCGCCGACTATATCGGGCGCAAACGTCTGCCCATGCGCATGCTTTATCGTTACGACTTCGCCGACGAGTGGATCCATGAGGTCGTCTTCGATAAACGCGAGGAAGGCGAGGGCGGCCCGCAAATGGTCGATGGCGGCCGCGCCTGCCCGCCGGAGGATTTCGGCGGAACCTTCCAGTTCATGCAGGCTCTCGCCGGTGAGATCGAGTGGGCCAAACCCGGCTACGATCCCAGCGCGTTCGACATCGCCGCCGTGGACTTCGCGAAAAAGGCGACCCGCAACCGCAAGTGAGGCCATCCCATAGAGCCATAGACTTTTGGCAACCAGTCTATGGGTGGTGAAAAACATGGGAGAGGGCGATGGATCGACCTCCTAACAGGATTCACCTGGCACCAAATTGGAAAACGGTCGCGCTCCGCCAA
The DNA here is from genome assembly GCA_945870545.1 of Akkermansia muciniphila. Lineage (GTDB taxonomy): Bacteria > Verrucomicrobiota > Verrucomicrobiia > Verrucomicrobiales > Akkermansiaceae > Luteolibacter > Luteolibacter muciniphilus_A. The sequence continues at coordinate 1,486 of CAMBTF010000119.1, read as the reverse complement.
GTTTGGCCGGGGCGGAGAATGACATCGGGGAACGATGGCTGGTTCGGCGAGTCCGGGTAACGTTGGCTTTCGAGGCAAAAGCCGTTGCGGGAATGGTAAGGCTGGCCGCTCTTGCCGGTGAGCTTGCCGTCGAGGAAATTGCCGGAGTAGAATTGCAAACCCGGTTCGGTGGTTAGGAGCTTAAGGGTGCGACCGCTCGTGGGTTCATATACGGTGGCGGCGAGCACCAGTTCGCCAGACGTATTGTCGAGAACCCAGTTGTGGTCATATCCGCGAGCGTATCTCATCTGTTCGTCCTCACTATTCACGCGCTCGCCGATGATCTTGGCGGAGGTGAAATCGAGCGGCGTTCCCTTGACCTGGCGGAGCTCACCGGTGGGGATCAGGCCACTGGACACAGGAGTGAAGCCGGTGGCGTTTAGCATGAGTTCATGTCCTAGGATGTCACCGTTCCCTTCGCCCTTGAGGTTGAAGTAGCTGTGCTGGGTGATATTGACCGGAGTGGCCTTGTCGGTGGTGGCCTCGTAATCGATGCACCACTCGTTGTCATCGGTGAGCAGATAGGTGACACTCAGATTGAGCGTGCCGGGATAACCTTCCTCGGCGTCCCTGCTCGTGTAGCTGAACTTCACGCCCTGCGCCCCGTCTTTCACGAACGCCTCGCCGCGCCAAAGCACCTTGTCGAATCCTTTCAAGCCCCCGTGCAAGGAGCACTTGATTCCTCCGGGTTCGTTGTTGGTCGCGAGGGTGTATTGCTGCCCGTCGAGGGTGAATTTTCCTCCCGCTATGCGATTACAAAAGCGCCCGCACACGGCGCCGAAATAAGGCGTGTCCCGCATGTATTCGGCCAGCGTGTTGTAGCCGAGGACGATGTCGGCATTTTTACCGAAACGATCCGGCGTCTCAAGGCTGAGGACGATCGCCCCGTAGGTCATCGCGCGGAGCCTGATGCCGTGTCTATTGGTCAGAGTGAAAACTTCAACGGGAGCGCCAGTAGCAGTTTCGCCGAAAATCTCGGCCTCGGGTGGTTCGACGGACATGGTGTGCTTGGTGTGGGTCTTCCGGCAGGAAAACGGGAGGCCCCGAAGGCCCTTGCATTTCGCCTCATGAGGCAGCGCAGCGTGGTCATCACGAACCCTATCTGTCGAGCCTCTCCTGAGAGGGGCATCCAGATTCGGGTTACTTATCATGAGATCAACCCGTTCGACTTATCCTACGCCGGATTTAGGTTTCCCATCCGTGGTTTGGGGTCTAGCTTCGCGGCCATGCGCCTTGCCGATACCTTCGCAGCCCTGAAAGCCGACCACAAAAAAGCCTTTGTCGCCTATGTGGCGGCGGGAGATCCGACCTTCGATCTCTCGCTGGAAATCATGCATGCACTGGCGGAAATCGGAGCGGATGTGATCGAACTGGGGCTGCCGTTTTCCGACCCGCTGGCGGACGGGATCGTGAACCAGATGGCCGCCGACCGAGCGCTCAAGGCGGG
>CAMBTF010000118.1 GCA_945870545.1 Akkermansia muciniphila | reverse complement strand
CTCCGATGAGAGAGGCTTCCTGGCGGGCGACGGATGAGCGGGTGGTTTCGCCGCCGATGGCGGATTCCAGAACCATGTGGCCCCACAGTCCACCGCGCGGCATGAAGCGGAGCAGGAGGAAGAAAATCAGGATCGCGCCGGCGATGCCGGTGATGAGATTGGTGAGTGGTTTGAAAAGGAAATCGGAATGCCACGCGATGGGTTGGTCGGGCCAAATGTCCGACATGCCCCAGAGCAGAGAGCCGAGCATCAGCAGCGCGCCGGGTATCGCAAGCAGCATGAAGCCGGGGAGAAAAAACAGGTCGATCATCACCAGCGCAAAGCCGAGGAAAAAGAACAGGGCGGCCTCATGTCCCGAGAGGCCCGCCGCGTGGTGGCCAAAGAAGACGATGGCGAGCAGCACGCCGCCACCGATGCCGAACACGCCGAAGCCCGGAGTCTTAAACTCGATGAAAATGAGCACCAACCCGGCGGCGAGGAGCAGCGGTGCGATAGCGGTGATGAACTGCGCGATCTTTTCCGACCACGTCACCTCAAGCCGGGTGGTGGTGTAGTTACCTTTCCCCAGCAGGGTGTCCATCAGGCTATCGATATCCGGGGAAATGCCCGCGCCGAGCAGGGGCAGGGCGGGATCGCCGTAAGTTTTCATCGCCTCGGTGGCGGTGAGGGTGAGGAGTTCGTCTTCGGGTTTGAGAATTTCCTCCCCGATCTTGAGCACGAAGTCCTCGTCGATCATCGCGGAAAGGACTTCGCCGCGGTAGCCCTTGCCGTCGGAAATGGAGCGGACGCGGGCTTTCAGATAGGAGACGATCTTCGCTTTCATCGTCTCATCGATGTCCTCGCCGCCGCCAGAAACGGGAGCCGCCGCGCCGATGATGCCGGACGGCGAGAAATGAATCTCGTCCGTCCCGGCGGAAATGAGCGCGCCCGCCGAGATCGCCTCACTGTTCACGTAGGTGATGACTTTTCCGGGAAATTTCTCGATGGCCTTGAGCATGTCGAAGGTCACGTCGAGGCGGCCGCCGGGCGTTTCCATGTCGAGGATGACCGTGTCCGCGCCCTGCTCGATGGCCATTTTAAGGCCGCGGCGGAGGACATGGAGTTCCGGCGGCGCGATCTGCTCGCGGATGGGGATGATGACGACCTTGTGCTTCTTCGCAGGCGCGGATTTTTCCTGCGCCGGGAGGGCGGTGGGAAACATGGTAAGCAAGGCGAGCAGTAGGCGGAGGAGGTTTCTCATCGTTGGATGAGGAAATGAAGCATGGAACCACGCCCGGGGAAAGGTTTCATCCGCTCACATATCGCCGGGCGTGAAACCCATGACGATATCGAATTTCGCCACGAGCTCCTCGAGGGAGATGCCAATCCCAACAAGCATGACCAGAATCCCGAGTATCGCCATCAGGAAGAGCATCGACGAAAATTCGTCAACGGGCTCGATGGACGCCTGCATGGTGGCTGACAAAGCTGGGCAAGTCATTACAAGGAAAATTCCGAGCACGCGGTGCAGCGCGGTGAGTTTCGGTATTCAGGCAAGATTGGATTCGCTGTGGCGAGGGCTTAGCTTGCATCGCAGGGGCGATCAATGGACTATCCGGGCGTGGGTGATTTGATGAAAAAGGCGTTGCTGAAAGCTCCCGGCGCGGCGTTGAAGGAGCACTTCGGCTTTTCCGCTTTCCTCGACGGGCAGGAGGAGGTGATTTCCGAGATCGTCTCCGGGCGCGACGGGCTGGTGGTGATGCCGACGGGCGGGGGGAAATCCCTGTGCTTCCAGATCCCGGCGCTGTGTTTCCCGGGCGTGACCTTGGTGATTTCCCCGCTCATCGCGCTGATGAAAGACCAGGTGGATGCGCTGCAGGCACGCGGCATCGCGGCGACCCTGATCAATTCCACGCTGTCGTGGCCGGAACAGAAGGAGCGGCTCGACGGGATGCGCAGCGGCGAATTCAAGCTCGTCTATGTCGCGCCGGAACGGTTCCGGGCGGAGAGCTTTTTGCGGGCGCTCGAGGGGGTGGAGATCTCGCTGTTCGCGATCGACGAGGCGCACTGCCTCTCCCAGTGGGGGCATGATTTCCGGCCGGACTACATGCGGCTGGGCAAGGCGCTGGACAAGATCGGCCGCCCGCAGTGCGTGGCTCTAACAGCTACTGCGACTCCCGTAGTTCGCGAGGACATCCTGAAAACCCTCGGCCTGCGCGAACCCTTCGAGCGCGTCAGCGGTTTCTCGCGGCCCAACCTTTCGCTAGCGATCACGCCAGTGGAAAAGGCGGCGCAGAAGGACGAGCGGATCCGGGCGGTCATCGCCGCCCACAAGACCGGGATCATCTACTGCGCGACGCGGAAAAAGGTGGATCTCGTTTCCGAAACACTCGCAAGCTGGGGCCTGAAATGCGTGGCCTACCACGGCGGCATGGGCGACGCCGAGCGGGTCAAGGCGCAGGAGATTTTCATTTCCAAAAAGGTCGATGTCGCGGTGGCGACGAACGCGTTCGGGATGGGCATCGACCGCGGCGATGTGCGTTTCGTGATCCACTACGAAATCCCCGGTAGCGTGGAGGCTTACTACCAAGAGGCGGGCCGCGCGGGGCGGGATGGTGAGGCGGCGGTGTGCGAGCTGCTTTTCAATTACGCCGACACGCGCACGCAGGAATTTTTCATCGACGGCGCGAACCCCTCGGCGACGACCGTGCGGCAGATTTACCAATACCTGCTCAACGAAGCGGACGCGAACCATGAGGTGTTCCGGACGCTGGAAGACATCGCGGAGCACGCGGATGTGAAAAACTCCATGGCGGTGGGCAGCGCGCTGACCGTGCTGGCGCGGGGGCGTTTCATCGAGCGGTTCGATGTGCAGGGGAAACGGATGCGCGGCACGCGTTTGCTCAAGCCGGATACCTTGGCGCGCGATCTCGCCATCGATGAGAAGGCGATGGAGGAAAAGGACGCCCGCGACCGTGAGAAGCTCAAGGCGATGGTCGAGATGTGCTATGCGCGGACATGCCGGCAGAAGTGGATCCTCGAGTATTTCGGCGAAGCCAACGCCTCGACCTGCGGGAACTGCGATGTCTGCCGGGAGCGCAGCGCGGGGGATTTCCGCAAGCCGACCGCGGAGGAGGAGCAGATGGTCAGGAAAGCCCTGGCCGGCGTGGCCCGCATGTCGCGGCGTGGCGCGGCGGGCTGGGAGGGGATTTACGGGAAGGGGAAAATCATCCAGATGCTTGCCGGCAGTAAATCCCAGGAAATCTTAAGCAACCGCCTCGACCGACTCACCACTTACGGCATCCTCGCTGACAAGACGACCGGCTACCTCAACGCCCTGTTCCGCTCGCTGGCCGAGGAGGGGCTAGTCATCACGCAGACCGGCGAATACCCGCTCATGACCCTCTCCCCGCGCGGCGAGGCGGTGATGCTCGGCAAGGAACCCTTCGAACTCCGCTGGCCCGATGAGGTCGCGAAACCGGAGGGGCTTTCGGAAAAGGATTTCGACCCGCAACTTTTCACGATGCTCAAGGATCTGCGGTTTCGGATCGCGAAAAAGGACAGCGTGCCGCCCTACGTGGTTTTTTCCAACAAGGTGCTCGAAGCGCTCACCCGATACATGCCCTCCAGCGTCGCGGAGGCGATGGCCATCCCCGGCATCGGGGAGGGGAAAGCCCATACTTACCTGCCGCCTTTCCTGGAAATGATCCGCACCTACCGTGCGATGCGCTAGATAAGTCGTCCCGGACAGCAATTGTCATATCCTTAAATCGGCAACAGAAGCTATTGCCTTGACGCTGCTGAGCTGCGAGTCCTTCATACGGGGACATTCGACTCATTATGATCCACTCAACATTCCCATTCCTGCGCCTTGGAACATTCGCGTCCCGCCTAGCCCTTGTCGTCATGGTTTTTGCAGCGACCTTCACCGGGCGTCTTCACGCGCAGGACTTCGAAGGCAAAAACATTACGGAGGTCACCGTCCGCTACCGGGGTGCGAAAACAATCGACGAGGCAAGGATCCGCAACCTGATGTCCACCAAAGCGGGCACGCAATACCGTGCGGAGCGCTTGGATAACGACATCAAGACTCTTTTCAATTCAGGCTTCATTGACGATGTCCGCTTCCTTGCCGAGCCGGTCGGCGCCGATGTCCGCATCATTGCGGATGTCCTCACACGCCCCGCCATCAACGGCGTGGGTTTCGTCGGAGCCACCATTTTCTCCGACCAGAAGCTCGCCAAGGAAACCAAGCTGAAATCCGGCGGCTCGATGAGCGATTCCGAGATCCTGGAAGCCCGCCGTAACATCGAAAAATACTACCAAGGCTACGGCTACCCCGATGTAATGGTAACCCATCGCATCCAGGAAACCGGCCAGGCCGGCCTTTCCGACCTCATTTTCGTGATCGACGAGGGAACCAAAAACGAAGTCCGCAAGATCCGCTTCGAGGGCAACACGGTATTCACCACGCCCGAACTGAAAAAGGAGATGAAAACCAAAGAAAAGGGCTGGTTCTCGTGGCTCACGAAATCGGGCCGCTTCGAATCCTACCAGCTTGATGAGGATCTCGACGCCGTTCTCGATTATTACCGTAGCAACGGCTATCTCCGTGCCAGCAGCCCGGGCATGCGCCGCGATCCGGTCGGCGACGGCAGGGTGGATCTCATCATCCCGATCAGTGAGGGCGAGAAATACACGGTCTCGGGAATCAGCTTCGGCCGCATGACGGTTTTCAAGGATGAGGAACTCTATCCCTCCATGACATTGAACGGAGGCGATGCCTACTCCTCCGCAAAAATGCGCGACGACATCAAGACGATCCGCAGTTTCTACGGCTCGCGCGGTTACGCTGACGCCCTCGTTTCCCCGGACATCAAGGACGCCGGCCCGAACCGGGTTACTGTGAAATACCAGATTACCGAAGGCTCCCGCTTCAAGGTCGGACGCGTGAACATCCAGGGCAACACCAAGACCAAGGACAAGGTGATCCGCCGCGAGGTGCCTCTCAATCCAGGCGATTGGTTCAATACTGTGGAACTTGAGACCACCAAGGCGCGTCTCGAAAACCTCCAGTATTTCGGCGACGTGCAGGCCACAGGCAACCCCGGCGGATCGGGATATCGCGATGTGGATATCCTCGTCGAGGAACGCAACACTGGATCGGTCGGTGTGGGTGTCGGCTTCAGCTCCGTGGACAACGTTGTCGGTTTCCTCACTCTTGAGCAGAGCAATTTCGACATCATGAACCCATGGAATTTCACCGGCGGCGGCCAGCGCTTCGGAATGAGCCTCCGCGCCGGTTCCGAGCGCAGCGAGTTCAGCGTATCGCTTGTCGAGCCCTGGTTCCTCGACCAGCGTCTTGCGCTCGGCGGCGAGCTTTTTTACCGCCAGTCCAGCTATTTCAGCGATGTCTATGAGCAATCCAACGTGGGTGGATCAATCTACATCCGTAAGCCGCTCACGGAGAAATCTTCCTTGAAACTGGAATATCGCCTTGAGGAGGTTGGGATCGACGTGGAATCGGGAGCCAGCCCCGCCTTCGCCGCCGAAGACGGCGAGTTCATCCGCAGTGCGGTCACAATGAATTACCTTTATGACAACCGCGACAGCACGATCATGACTCGTACAGGTGAGCGGCTGGATGTCTCCCTTGCCATGGCGGGCGCAATTTTCGGCGGTGACGTGGACACCCTCACGCTCTCCGCGCAAGGCGCGAAATTCTGGAACCTCAAGTGGGACACCATCCTCTCCCTCAACGGTGACATCGCCTTCGTGGATGCGATTGACGGCAACGTGCCGATCTTCGAGCGCATGTTCCTTGGTGGCGGGCGCACTCTCCGCGGATTCGAGTTTCGGGATATCGGCGGAGATCGCGACGCTGCCTCCGGCGAGGTTCTGGGCGGTCAGTCGCTCGCCTTCCTTAGCGTGGAATACACCGTTCCCATCATCGAAACGGTGCGCGCCGCCGTGTTTTATGACACGGGCTTCGTAAACTCTGACTCCTGGGACATCGGCCCGG
>CAMBTF010000117.1 GCA_945870545.1 Akkermansia muciniphila | reverse complement strand
TTCGCTGATCAATATGCCCCCTGGTACGCGGGTCAGGCGGACTTCCTTCCCTGAGACGCGGAACTCTTTCGGCAGGCGGATCGCCTGGCTTCGCCCGCTGGCAAAAACTTTTGCGGTGGTGGTCATCAAAAGGTAGATATCATATCACCCTCACACGGTCAAGGGGAGTGATCAGCTCCGCTCCGGGAATTTTCGTTTCCAGATCTCCAGCGAGGCGCGGATTTCATCGGCCTCGCGGGTGGGGCTGAGCTCCCAGACGAGCGGGCAGTCGTCTGGGAAAAAGGGCAGGATCGTTTCGTAATCGAGCGTGCCGGTGAACGGCGTGCGGTGGTCGCGGGCGGGCCATTGCACGTCGTGGACGTGGCCGCCGATGAGATGCGGTGCGATTTTTTCAAGCCACTCGTTGTGATCCAGTAACCCGAGGTTGTGCTTGAGCTGCACGTGGCCGAAATCGTGCCAGTAACCGATCCATGGGTTGTTTTTGAAGTGTTCCTGCAGCAACACCATCTCGCGCTCGTTCGGCATGTCCTCGAAGCGCGAGCGCGATTCGACGGCGAGCTTCACGCCGTATTGCTCTGCTTTGGGGGCGAGTTCCTCCAGCGCTTGGATGGCGCGGTGATAATAGAGCGGCGCGAGCTTCTCCCGCTTTTTTATGAAAGCGATCTTGTCCTTGATGTATCGGGGAGTGCGCTGTTCCCCGGCGGCAACAAGCTTGGTGAGCGGCTTGGTGAACTTCGCGGTATTCATCGGCGCAGATCCCATGTGCAGGACGAGGTAGCGCGCCTTGAACTCGGCGGCGAGTTCCAGCGATTTCAAGGTCATCTCCATCGCGCGTTTCCGGTCAAAGGGGCGATGTGAGGTGTATTCGTAGGCATCGGGTGCATCGATCATCACCTCGACGGGGGAGGGGAAAAAGTTGTGCACGCCGGAGCAGGTGAACATGCCCGCCGCGAAAGCTTTCCGGATACCCGGTATTTTCGCGACCGTCATCCCGTGGGAAAGCTCGATGTTTGAAAAACCCAGCTCGATGATCTCTCTGATCATCTCCTCGCCGTCGGTATGGCGGCTGTTGTTCCAGCAGGTTGAAAAGGCGAGCATGGGGCGGAGTTTAGGGAGCGGATTTCAGATTACAATTTCCAAGGGCGGGCGATGGAATGGATTCTGTGGCACGCGCCCGGACGGTTACGAAATCTCCGCGCTTTGCAGGTTGATTCCGTGGCGATTTTTTGGAGGATGAGCCGTAACCAATCAACAATGAACCGTTTATCGAAAATTTCATCAGCCCTCGCGACCCTTACTGTCGCAATCGCCTTCAGCTCCTGCTCCATGCCTTCAAAGTCGGGCAGCGCGTTTTCCTTTGACCCTTCGGTCGAGAAGCCGACAGGTGCCGTGAAAATCCACATCAGCACGGGAGCGCAGCGAGTTTATGTCACGCAAGGAGACGAAGTCCTACTGGCTACGCCGTGCTCCGTGGGCACCACCGCAACACCGACACCGAAAGGTGAGTTCCGCATCCAGAGCAAGATGCGCCACCGCCGCCGGGCAAGCTCCCCGGGCGCGGGTTATCCGATGACCTACTGGATGTCGTTTTACAGCCCTGCTTACGGGATGCATTGGGGTTTTGTGAAACCCTATCCCTGCACCCACGGCTGCGTGCGTTTGCCATTGAACTCCGCACGCAAGATTTTCGACATGGTGAAAGTCGGCACCCCGATCAGTGTCTCGTCAAGCAAGCCATGGGACTCGACGATCGGCGCGAAGCTGCCGGTTCTAGACGACTCCGCGCTGCCAAATCCCCCGAGCTCCTACCTGATGAGCCCGCAGGTTTTCTCTGACGCGGAGAAGGGTAAGTTGTGGAATTTCTGAGCCTCAGACATCCTGCGCTGCCCCCCGCGCAATTAGGGATACGGTGGGGTTGCAGGGAAAGCGCTTGGCATACGGAGGACGGTTTGGCATACGTAAGCGCATGCAAGCCGTCCAGTTTGAGCAATCCGTCGCATCGATCATCCGCCGCGAGGCGCGCTACGACGGGCACGCCTACTTTTTCCTCAAGGAGTCCCTGGACTTCACCCTGAAAAGGGTCATGGAGGAAACCGGCGGGAAAGGCCGTCATGTCAGCGGCAAGGAATTGCTTGAGGGTTTCCGCGATCTCGCGATCGAGCAGTTCGGCCCGATGGCCGTCACGCTGATGGACGAGTGGGGCGTGAAGGAAGGCCGTGATGTGGGCAATATGGTTTTCCAACTCATCGAGGAGCAGGTGTTCGGCAGGCAGGAGTCCGATAAGCCCGAGGACTTCGACGGTGTCTTCGATTTCCAAAAGGCTCTTCGTGAGCCGTTTCTGCCCATCGGGCGCGAGCTGGCGGGGAAGGTTTGAGCTATTTTCACCAGTCATTTTTTTCGTCCCCAGCGAGGATAAGTGAGGGAGCGAAGGGTGCTGTGGGTCACTTCAACCGCGAAGCAGCACGAATCCATTCCCAACGATACTCCCTGTTTCGGTAAGGAATTTTGGCAAACGGCCTAACTCCAAATGGCAGGAACCTTGCGAGAATAGGTCATTGTGCCGGGTTGAAATCCGGTTTAAATCGCGGCGTGGGTTTCGAGGAATATGACGCATGGAGCTCGGCGGATTACCCGCCTATGAGTCATCCGAGCGCGGATGTGGCGGTGAATGCGGCAGTGGCGCGGGCGGCGGGTCTTGATGCACCGCAGCCTGCTGGATCGAGGATCCTAGAGATCGGTTGCGGGGAGGGACACCACTTGCTCTCACTCGCGAACCGTTGGACGGGAGCCTGTTGCGTGGGGCTGGATCTTTCCGCGAAGGCGATCCACCGCGCCCGCAGCCGGGCGATGCGGGCGGGGCTGGGCAACGCGCGGTTCTGCGAGGCGCGGCTCTCGGAGTTCGAGTCGGATGCGCCTTACGATTTCATCATCGCGCATGGGTTTTTCTCGTGGGTGGCGGATGAGGTCAAGGTGGGGCTGATGGATTTCATCGGGAAGAACCTCACGCTGAATGGCACGGCGGTGTTGAGTTTCAATGTGGCGGCGGGTTGGAAGGAACGGATGGCCGTGGTGGAGAAGGCGCGGGCGATCATGGCGGCAGGGGAGGTGGATGCGATGGAGGCGCTGGCCATTCTGCGGACGGTCGCTGGGACGGACAGGGAGCTTTATCTCATCGATGACATGCTGGCGAAGGGCGCAGCCGTGCTGGCTCACGATGACTTCGCGCCGATGATGGATGCGTGGTCGCTGGGAGCTGTGGTGAAACTCGCAGAGGCGCACGGGCTGCGTTGGATCGGGGATTCGGTGAGCGGTGCGCGCGGTGACGACAGATCCGACAATGCCGCGGGGACGACGTTTCGATCGGAGTTGATCTGCCGGGCGGATGCGGTGTTTGGGGAGGCGCTGGAAGATGATAGGCGGCGACCGAAAGCCGCCGTCAGGGTGCCGAATTTCCCGAAGCTCGATGCGTGGCGCATGCTATGTGCGCGGGAGGCGCTGCCATTGCCGGACGCGGATATGAAGTCCTGCGTATTCACGTTTCCCCAGCTCAAGGTGCTCATCGCGATGGATGGCAGCCGCTCCGTTTATGAGCTCTCGCGGCATGCGAAGGAGGTCGCGCCGGATCTGGATTTCGTGCCGTGGCTGCGGCACGTGGCGGAGCGGGGGTTGCTGGGGTGAGGGGCATTAGACCGGTTGCCAAAACTCCGTGTGCGAAAAGGTGACAACCAAGTAGAGTGCGCCGCAGGCTCTGGACTGCTGTGATTCTTGGTTCACAGCTTTCAAGGCTGGCTTTGTTTTGCGGGACGACGGGATGCTAGCGGGTTACTTCGTTTTTCCATGACTCACCCAAAAAGCGGCGGATAAGAGCCGCCGCAGTCAAAAGCCTCCGGCGGCGATGCGGGCGTTGGTTTGGCTTGGCGACGCACAGGATCTTTCCAGCCGGCAGACCGCGAGGGCGCGCTCCGCGACACGCGGGGGCGCGTGTGCTCCCCGGAATCGGGTTGCCCATCGCGCAAAGATAGGCGAACAATGCGCCCATGCCTATCTCACGGCGATACCCGCTGATCTTCAATCCCCGCGCGCGCAGCGAAAAGGGCGGGAAGGCGCGGCAGTTTCTCATGGAGCACGCGAACCGTTTCGCGCTCTACGCTACGAACAGCGGACAGGAGGCGGTGGAGCTGGCCCGGAAATTTGCGGATGACGGCGAGCCGGTGGTCATCGCGGCGGGCGGCGATGGCACCCTTAATGCCGTGGTTTCCGGCCTCGCGGGCAGCCGCACCGCGCTCGGCGTGATGCCCGCCGGGACGATGAACGTCTTCGCCCGCGAACTCGGCATCGATCCTAACAGTTTGCCCAAGGCTCTCGAAGTTATCGAAAAAGGCCTGATCCGCGAGGTCGATCTCTTCACCGCGAACGGCTCTCCCTTCGTGCAAATGGCGGGCGTGGGCTTCGATGCGAAGGTCATCGAGGAGACGAAATGGGAGAGTAAAAAAATGCTGGGACCACTCGCGTATCTGCTGGCCGCCGTGAAAGTGCTCGGGGGGAAACCTCCAGAGTTAGAAATCGTGACCTTGGAGGGACACCGCGAATCAGGCGTGGCTGTGCTCTGCGGGAATGGCTCTCTCTACGGCGGGCAATTCCGTCTTTTCCGCAACGCCGACAACCTCGATTCCAAGCTCGATGTGATCGTTTTCAAGGAGGCGGGATACCGCTTTGTGCTCGATTCGCTGCACGGGATCGCATTGGGCGGGATCGACCTCGCGGACTCCACTTCCTATTTCCAATCAGAGGGCATTACCGTGTCTTGCGAACGCGAGGTGCCGGTGCAGATCGACGGCGAGTTGTTGGGGCGTTTCAAGAATATCGAATTCCGCGAAACATCCACCCGGCTCCGCGTGCTGGCTCCCGAGACGCCGTGCCAGACCCCTTTCATGGATGCCATGAAATCCCTGCTCCAGTGGCCACCAAAACCCGAAGCCGCGACCGTGGCAAAGACATCTTGAAAGCGAATACGAAAGCAATCCTGCTTAAGTGGCTCAAGCGGTTGACTCTCTTTGGGCTGCTGCTGTTCGTGCTTGGCGTGGGGCTGATCATTTACGCGAATGCCACCGCGGTGTGGGCTTCGCAGGGCAAACTTTTCGAAGACGTGAAGGATCTCCCACGTGCGAAAGTGGGTCTCGTTTTCGGAACCACCGACCGCTACCAGGGTCGTGAAAACCGCTATTTTCGCTACCGTATCGATGCGGCGGTAAAGGTCTGGAAAGCGGGCAAGGTGGAGACGTTCATCGTCTCCGGCGACAATCGCAGCAAGTATTACAACGAACCGCAGAAAATGAAGAACGCGCTGGTCGAGGAGGGTGTGCCGGCCTCACGCATCGTCTGCGATTACGCCGGACTGCGGACGCTCGATTCCGTAGTGCGTGCCAAGAAAATTTTCGGTGCGGACAAGATCCTCGTTGTCAGCCAGCGCTTCCAGAATGAGCGTGCGATCTACCTCGCGCAGGCGAACGGGATCGAGGCCTTCGGCTTCAACGCGGAGGACGTGGAACTTCAAGCCGGTTACAAAACCAAGATCCGCGAGGTCGGCGCGCGGGTGAAGATGTGGCTCGATGTGAACTTCCTCGACACCGCCCCGACCCACCTCGGCGATAAGGTCGAACTACCCGGAGATCCTTAATCAGCCGTGCCGTAGCGGACGACGGGCGAGTTCGGCTTTTCGGAAACGGCGAAGATCGACTTGCCGTCCTGCGAGAACGCCACCGACTCAGCCTGCGCGAGACTGTGCGGTGCGAGCGCTTCCGTTTTTTGCCCTGCGTGCCATCCAGGAGGACGTTTTCAACTCCTCCGCAAAGCACATGGTGTGATACGCTTGTCCTCCCGTAGCTTTAGCGAAAAGAGGAGACGGAAGCCTGATATTTTACCGAATAGCCGAAACAAAGCGAAAGACGGGGAATCTCTGAAAATATCAATCTGAAAGGACCCAACAATGCTCGACATCACTTTCGACGGTATCAGCCCCCAACGCGTCTATGA
>CAMBTF010000116.1 GCA_945870545.1 Akkermansia muciniphila | reverse complement strand
CTCGACAAGCTCCCAGCCGTCCTTGGTGAGGCGCTCGGTGCGGCGGCCTTTTGTTTCGATCGCGGTGACATCGACGACAAGGTGCTCGGTCTCCGCGGCGGTGAGGCCGGCGATGAGTTTCATTTCCAGCTTGGGATTGAGTTCGAGATCGACGACGCGCTTGACGAGGGACTCGGGCAGTGAAGCGCCGATTTTTCTGAGGTATTCTACGCCTTCCAGGGAGTCGATGACTTTCCGTGGGATGAGGTAGCGCGGCATGACCTCGGTTTCCTCAAGCCAGCGCGGGGGGCCTGGGAAAACCGTTTCATCGGACTGGTAGAGTTCCTTGCGGCCGGGCAGGAGGCGGACGGAGTGGGAAACATTTTCGCCGGAGGCGGTGACAAGCTGGAGGGCGAAGGAATTGGGATCGAAGGGTTCGTCCTCGCAGACCCAGGAGAGGGCTTCCTCGGAGACGCGGAAGGGTCTTTCGTCGAGGTTGACGAGGTAGCCATTGAGGGCGGGCTGCTGGAACACGCGGTTCATGAAACGGCAGGATTCCTCTTGGTCGAAGTCGAGGGTGGTGTCGCTGTGCTTGCGGTAGAAGGCGAGGTAATGCTCCCAAAGCGTCTGTGAGGAGGCGTCCATGAGGAGTGCGCCTTCCTGATGGAGGGAGATGTATTTCTCGATATCGGATTTCTCGCGGAGCTGGATGTATTGGGCGTTGGGGCGGCTCTCGCGGACTTCCATGCGCGCCTCGTTGATCGTGGCGACGAGGCGGAAGGCGACGGTCAGCGGCGCATCCTGCGGCGGGCGCTCGTTGACCTGCTCGATACGGTCGTACCAGGAAGCGACCTCGCGCTCCTGTTCCCACTCCGCCATTTTTTTCTGCACCGAGGCGAGATCCGTGATGACGGACATGAACTCGGGGTAGGGGAGTTTCCGTTTGTAAAAGGCGTAGGCGAGGAAGTTCCAGAACTCGAGGATATCGCCGGGCGGCATGGGCCAGAGCTCGAGCGGCTCGTAGGTGGTGATGTCCCAGCGCGGGTTGATGCGGACCATGTCGTGGTCGTGGAGCTCGCCCTCGATCACGTAGCGGCGGTAGCGCTTCTCGATTTTCGTGACGTAGTCGGCTTCCTTGTCGTCGAGCTCGCGGCCGAGCTTGTCCTCGATGATGTCGAGCACGGGTGTGTCGTCAAATTCGTTGGGCGATTCCGGGAGATCCTCGCCGCGATGCATGCGCTCCATCATGGTGGCGTATTGGCAGGCGCCGGAAACGAGATCGTCCTCGGCGGTGCAGGAGCCGAACCAGCGGTTGCCCTGAAGGCGGAGGGAGGTGCGGTGGGTGCCGGACTCGTCCTCGACGCGGCCTTGGATGAAAAGGTGGTTTCCGAAGATCTGGGTGACGGCTCCGTCTTTCTGGAGCATATCGCCGCGTTTGCGGGCTTCTTCTGGAAAGGAGTTGAGGAAATTGAGTGTGGCGCGATCGGGGTTCATAGGCTCGTGGAGATGAGAGTAGATGTGGCTAAAATGCCGGGCGGGTAGTTTAAGGTGGAAAAATGGATTCGCGCAATAGGAAGTTTCGCGGTGGCGTGATGCGTGCGGCAACGCTCCCCGAAGAAAGCGCTTGATGGCTGGGAAGCCGGAAGATTGGATGGGAGCGGTTCCCGAATCTTCCCCCCCTTATGAGCCTCCGAAAGCAGTTGAACGAAATCTTGCCCGCGCTGTTGCCGAACAATCCCGCCGAGGCGATCAAGGGCACGGAGCTGATCCGGTTGGCGCGGCGCAACCTCGCGGGTAACTATTCGGACGCCTCGCTAAGATACCATTTCTCGATCATGTCCTGCGATCCCGCATCGGCGATCGCGAAGGTGGAGAAGGGGCAGGGATACTATCGCCGCAGCGAGCCGCTGCCCGCGCTTTCCGGTGCTCAGGAGCTGCTGGCGTGGACTCAAGGGCGGCTGGATGATCTCAGTGGAAATGAGACTACCGTGGACAACGCGATGCTGCGCATCCGCAAGTTCCGCGCGGTGGTGACCCGCTATTACGAGATCAACGGGCGTTTTCCCTTCGCCTTTCGCGATCCCTTCGCCGCCACCTCGCCGATCGGTAATCTCTGGAAGTATCCGGAGTTGGTGCTCGTCGATTGGGAAACGGGCGGTTCGCCGGACGAGGAGATGTCACTGGATGATTCGATGCTTGCCCTCAAGCAACGGCTGGGACTCGCGCCTTTCCGCCTGCACTCGGCGCGGCTCCGGCTTTTGCCCTCGCTGATGTCCTACCGCGAGGATTTTTTCCAGGCGCTCTCCGTCTCCATGTGGGCGCAAGGCGGCGAGCTCATCTACGCGGGGCCGGTGGAGGACGAGGCGTTGGCGGACGGCTTGCGGAAACTCAGCTCGACCTATGGAGTCGGCGTGGTGTCGTTCGGGCTGACGGCGGAGGTGCTCGACGAACTGCCGCGTCCGGCGCAGATCCTCAACGCGCACCCCAAGGAGACGGAGGCGATCATGTCGAAGCTCGAGATCCACCGCATCGCGCCGGTGCAGTCGCGCCCGCACCTCGATTGGGCGGCGCTCGGCTCGATGCGCACGGAATCCGAGGAGGCCGACAAGCTGATGCGCTGGCTGACGAACTGCATCGAAGCGCGTAGGGCGGAGCCTTTCAAGGATGAGTGATCCGCATCCCGGGGAAAGCGATCATAAATTCACCGCCCCATGGCGAGAAAACTGCTGGAGTTGCCGCGTATCCCTGCCACATTTGCGCAACCCTTTTAACGGCATGAAGAATGCCATGCCACTCCATGTCCGATAATTCATCTACCGACCGAAACGCGATTCCCGAAAGTCTGCGCAAGCAGCTTGAGGATTTCCGGCAGCAGCTCTGGCGGCGCAAGGTGATGGAGGCGGTAGCGGCCGGGTTCATCGGGTTGCTGGTTTCTTTCCTTTTGATCTATGGCCTCGACCGCATCTGGCAAACGCCCGGTTGGGCGCGGCTGGTGATCCTGCTGGGCGGAGTTTCGCTGTTCGGTGGCTTTGCGCCTTACTGGTTGTATCGTTGGGTATGGGGGCACCGCCGCGAGGAACAGCTCGCGCGGCTCATCGCGAAACGATACCCCGGTCTCGGCGATCGGTTGCTTGGGGTGATCGAGCTGCAAGGCCAGACCGAGGCGGGCGATTCGCTTTCCCCCAGGCTGCGTGCGGCGGCGATGGAGGTGGTCGCGGCGGAGGCGGGGAAACGCCAGCTCGACGACGCGCTGCCCGTGCCGAGGCATCGCAAATGGGCTCTGGCCGCGCTTGCTCTCATGCTTGTGGTTTCGGGAGCTTTCCTCGCGACACCCAAGGCTGGCCTCAATGCGCTCGAACGCTGGTTGATGCCGTTTTCCGATGTCGAGAGATACACCTTCACCCAGCTTGAGACCCCCCCCGCCTATCTCGCGGTTCCCTACGGCGAGGCATTCGATGTGGTGCTGAAACTGGCGAAAACCTCGGAACAACGCCCTTCGGACGCGCTCGGCCAATACGGCTTGCAACCCGAGATCGGCGCGAAGCTCGCGGGCGACCGCTATGTGTTCCGTTTCCCCGGACAGCAGGACAAAGGGATGGTGATTTTCCGCATCGGCGACCTGCGGCATTCCTTGAAAGTCGAGCCGCTGCAACGTCCCAACGTGATGAGCACGAGGGCTTTCGTGGCATCGCCCGCCTACATGAACCTGCCGGACCGCACGCTGGAGCTCACCACCGGCGCGCTGAACCTTGTCGAGGGCAGCCGGCTTGTTTTTGAAATGGATCTGAGCCGCAAGGTGCGTTCCGGAGCGTTCGGTCCGGGCAAGGCATCCGGGGAGATTCCCGCCGAAATCCCCTTCGAACCGATGCAGGGCGCGCTGAAAATTTCCGGACAGAAAGCGAAAACCGCCGAGATCGAGGTCGGTCATGTGCCTTTCGAGCTTCCATTCTCCTGGGTGGATGAATTCGGCCTCGCCGGCGGATCGGATTTCCGCCTGCGCGTGGATGCTGTGAAGGACTCACCACCTGTGGCCTACACGCAGGGTATCGATCGGCAAAAAGCAATCCTGCCCGAGGAGTCCATTGATTTCGAAATCCTGTGCGAGGATGATTTCGGCCTGAAGGAAGCGGGCATCGAGTGGGAGAGCCTCGTCGCGACACCGGGTGAGGTTCCCGAAGTGAAAGGCGAGCTTGTCCTCGCCAAAGGCGCGCCCGAAGAGCGCCGCATCATGAAGCCTGTTGTGTTCTCTCCCGCCGCGTTTGGGATCGGCCCGCAGCGCCTCGCGATCCGCGCGTTTTCCGCAGATCTCTATCCGGGGCGTGGACGGATCTACTCGGAGCCAGTCGTCCTGTATATCCTGACCCGCGAGGAACACCAGCAGATGCTGAAATCTCAGTTCGATCGCACGATCAGTGAGCTGGAGGATCTCGCACGCAAGGAGCTGAACAATCTCGACGAGAACCAACGTCTCGATGACCTGAGCGCGGAGGAAATGAAGAAGGAGGAAAACCGCAAGCGCCTTGATGCGCAGGAGCAGGCGGAAAGCGAGAGCGCCCAACGGATGCAGGAGCTCAAGGAGAAGATGGAGGAAGTCATGAAAGGCTCGGCGCGCAACGGCGAGATCGACAAGGAGACGATGCAGAAAATGGCGGACGCACTCAAGTCCATGCAGGAGCTCGCCGACAAGGATGTGCCCGAAGTCCGCGATGAATTGCAGGAAGCACAGGAGCCATCCAACACCGACGAGAAGACCGAAGAGGACATCAAAGAGGCAGTCGAGAAACAGAAGAAGGTCGTCGAGAAAATGAAGAAGGCGGTGGAGCAGGCGAACGATGCGAACAAGCGCTTCGAGGCGAGCACCTTCGTGAGCCGCCTCAAGAAAGCCGCCACGGAACAGAACGGAATCTCAGGAACATTGATCGAGACGTTTGCCCGCAACCTGATCGGCGAATACTACGACAAGCTGAACCCTAGCGACCAGATGAAGATGACCGACACGGCCCGGCAGCAGGCCGTCACCGCCGCCGACGTGCGTTGGATCCAGGAAGACCTCGGCCACTACCATGCCCGCACTGGCGATGCCGCTTTCAAGGAGGTCATGGAACAGATGCGTGACTCCAAGATCAACATTGGCCTAGAGGAGGTGCGCACGAAGCTTCAGATCCACCATTCCTACACGGCGACCGAGGGGGCGAAGCTCTGGGCCGCCAAACTTGATAAGTGGGCGGCTATCCTGGGCGATGAAGTGAACAAGGAGGACGGCGGCGGCGGAGGGGGCGGCGGCGGGGGTGGCGGTGCCAGCCCGGAGGATGAGGATTTCGAGTTCATGCTGCGGGTGATGAAAATGACCCAGCAGCAACAGGATCTCCGCGCCCGCACGCGTGTGCTGGAACAACTCAAGCGGGACGCTGGAACCCTTGCACCAACCAACGAATGAGAACGACCCTATCCATATCCTTTTTCCTGATCACCGCCGCGCTGCCCGCTTTTTCCGAGGAGGAAAAAGAGATCGCCGGGATGTTAGAGCGCCATGCCGTGGGTTCTGAAAAACTTGCCGACGAGCAGGACGAACTTTCCGCCGACGTCCAGCAACTTGTGATCGAGCAGACAGAGCAAGAAGTGATCGACCTCCTCACCGAGGTGGAGGGAATCATGGACGAGACCACGGATTTCCTCGTGGAAAAGGATACCGGTGGCACTACCATCGCCGCGCAGACGGAGATCATCGAGAAAATCCATCAGGCAGCGAAAAAGAAGCAACAGCAGGGGAAAGGTGGAGAATCGGGCAGCGCGATGATGGAAATGATGGAGCGGATGATGGGTAAGAAAGAGGGCGAGGGAGAAGGTAAGGGCAAAAAAGGAAAAGGCGACAAACCGGGCGATCAGGCGGGGGAAGGCCAGACCGGTGATTCCGACACCGCTAACGACTCGGACAGCGGCAACGCAGGCGGTAAAACCGAGGAACGCACTGTGCCCAAGGCGGCGGGCAACGCGGGCAAGAGTCTGCCGCGCGAGTTCCAGCAAGCTCTCGATGCCTACAACCGCGGACTGGAGGGGAAAGCACCTTGATATG
>CAMBTF010000115.1 GCA_945870545.1 Akkermansia muciniphila | reverse complement strand
TCTAGCGAAACACCGAGATCGGCTCCCGATTCGCGCACGAGTTTCCCCGCTTGTTCGGCGTGGAGCGCGCCGCAGCTTTCATTGATATTGCGTCCATCCGGCGTGACCACCATCGCGATCACCTTCGCGCCGAGTTCCCGGAAAATCTGCGGACCGACCTCAAACCCAGCTCCATTCCCCGCATCGATCACCACTTTCAAGCCGGTGAGATCCATCCCGTCGATGCTGGCTTTTGCGCACTCCACGTATTTCCGTAGTCCTTCCGGAAAATCTTCCACGCTTCCTTCTTCCACGGCATCTACCATCCACCCATCGGAGAGCAGCAAGGTCTCGATCTCCGCCTCGATCTCATCGGAAAGCTTGTAGCCGCCGGCGCCGAAGACCTTCATCCCGTTGTCGGTGTGGGGATTGTGCGAGGCCGTCAGCATCACGCCCGCGTCGGCGCCCATTTCCCGCACGAGCAAGGCCACCGCCGGACTCGGCACCACACCAAGCCGGATCGTTCTCGCCCCCGCGCTCACCAAACCAGCGACCAATCCGTCCTCCAACATCCCGCCGGACTCACGAGTGTCCCTACCGATGAGCACCCGCACGCCATTCTTTTCACCCAGCGCCTTTACCACCGCCCGTCCCAGCCTGTTCGCCATGCACGCGGTGACCGGATGCTCATTTGCCACCCCTCTGATTCCATCTGTTCCAAAAAGCCTTTTCATGGCGGGGGCGGGATTCTTCCTTTTTACGGACTGTAAACAAGGATAAATTAGATAGTCGGGAAGTCGGCTAGCAGTCCAAGCTTTCTTATCTCGCCAAACATGCGCGTCTGCCATAAAAGCTTCCTGAGATCCTACCCATGAGCACTGATCCCTCAAGCCCAAGTCACGATCCTCACAGCGAGGGCAATGTATCAAAGCATATACACGATAGTACGGAGATAGATCTCTGGGATCTCGACGCAGATCGAAAGAACAGCCTCGCTCCCTCTAAAAATTCCGAAGGGTCAGCCAAGAGAATACCCACACTGCGGGGCTCCACTTCAAGGATTCATACCAGAAAACCCGCAGATTTGAGACCCATATTGGCGAAGACCGAAGAAACATCCGGGTCTCATCCAGTGCCTGCGGAAGCTTACGATCTCAAGCCTGCGCCCACTGAGCCAGCCGTGTCCGCCCCGGCTTCCGAAGAGCTAAGCCCGGCCCTCAAAAATAGGGTCGCCCAAGAATCAGCGTATCTTTCCACGAAGCAACCCACAAAGGAAACGGACGCGGAATCAGGGCTTGAGGCGGATTTTAAGGCCGCTGTGGAAATGGCTAGTGTGGGGCGGCAGCCAGTGGACCAGGAATCGCAAGAAGCCCGAAAAGTTGACCCGGCTCCGTCCGTCCAAAGCACCGTGCGTGCGATTCTCTCGATCAGCCCTTTGTCCAAGATCGAGAAAATCGCGATCTTGCTGTTGTGCTTCGTCCTACTACTTGGCGCGGCGCTCACGCTGATCCATTTCTCAAGCCGCGTTCCGACACGCCCGCTCATCGCCGAAAAGATCGATTTCCCTGTTTCCGGAAAAATCGTCACGATTACAGCGGCTAGCACATACTGGAGGAAACCAAACACCTCTGGAGATAACACGGATGTCGTCCGGCGAAATACACAGCTCATCCCCGTCGTGAAACTAAGCCTCGACTCCAAGAGCGGTGTGATTCGCGTGTTTTTCCGCAATGAAGAAGGCCTATTGGTCGGTGACGTCATCACCCGCAGCATCGCGGGAGATTCCGAGATCACTGTCATAGCCACGGCGGGCTTTGAGGATCTGGGCATGCACACAGCATACCGCACGGGCAGCGGAAAACGATGGCGCGCGCAGGTCTTCGAAGCCCCGTCCCTAACCGCATCGCGCGAGGATTTCAGCATGGTGCTAGAAATGGAAATCGACACACAGATCCGTTGATTCGCCCACACCGCGAATTGTGGTTTGATGTTTCCCGCAAGGCGTTTAGAACCCCTCCATGACTCCTCTGATCCCGAAAGAAGGCTGGCACGTCCTCCACCTTTTCTACCACATCGACCACGCGCAATGGGCGCTCTACTCCGAGGACGAGCAACGCCAGTCAAAAGTCCGCCTTACCGAACTCGTCCAGGAAATCCGCGCCACGCCGGACACCCAGCTCCTCACGTTTTCCATCGTATCTCCCAAGGCCGACCTCGGCTTCATGCTGCTCACGCCGGATCTGCACGTCGCTAATTTCTTCGAGAAACAGCTCACCCTCTCGTTCGGCCCCGAGATCCTCACACCCGCGTATTCCTATCTCTCGCTCACCGAGCCGTCCGAATACACCACCACCCGCGAGCAGCACATCGCGGAAACCCTCATCGCGGAGAAAAACCTCGCGGAAGGCTCCGCCGAGTTCGAGGCCGCGCTCAAGGAGTTCGATGACCGCATGGCGCACTACCGTTCCTACCGCGTCTATCCGCAGCTCCCCGATTGGCCCGTCGTCTGTTTCTACCCGATGTCGAAGCGCCGCTCCGGCACCGACAACTGGTATTCGCTCGACTACGAGGCGCGCCGCGAACTGATGGCCGGGCATGCCCGCGTCGGCCGCACCTACTCGGGCCGCATCCTCCAGCTCATCACCGGCTCCACTGGCCTCGACGAGCACGAGTGGGGCGTCACCCTGCTTTCAAAAACCACCGAGGACATCAAGGCCATCATCTACGAAATGCGCTTCGACGAGGTCTCCGCGCGCTACGCCGAGTTCGGCGATTTCTACATCTGCCTCCAGCTTCCGCTCGCGGAGCTCTTCAAGCGGCTCTGCCTCTAAACCGCCGTGTCTCAGTCCACCGGGAAAGCCTTCGAACTCATCCAAGCCGCCCACGGCAGGGGCAGGCTCGCCCATGCCTTCCTCGTTTCCGGCGCGCTGGGTTGCGGGAAAGAGGAACTCGCCTCGCGCCTTGTCTCCATGGTCAACGGACCGGGCGAAAGCAGCGGCATGGATCTCTTCGGCGAGCCGGTGGTGGAAAAAGTGCTCCCGCTCGATGAACAGGAAGGCGGCTGGGTGCGCATCATCCGCCCGCGCTCGAAGTCCCGCCGCATTTCCGTCAGCGAGATCCGCGACCTCGAGCACACCCTCCAGCTCGCCGCACCCAAGGGCATGACCAAGGTGGGCGTGATCGTGGACGCCGACCGCATGAACGAGCAGGCGGAAAACGCTTTCCTCAAAACCCTTGAGGAACCGCCGAACGGAACACTGCTGCTGCTTCTAACCACCCGCCCGCAGCGACTCCTGCCGACCATCCTCTCCCGCTGCGTGCAGGTGAAACTCACCGGCGGCCGCCCCCTCGGAGCAGATGGCGGGGACGAACTGATCGCAGCGCTCAGCAAGGCCGCCTCACGCGGCTTCGGCGATCCCATCTCCGCGCTCCACATGAAATCCGTATTCACCGCTTTCCTCGCGGAGAAACGCGAAGAATGCGAGGCCGCTGCCAAGGCCGCCACCAAGGAGGAGATCGCCGCCTATCGCGACGGCACCGACGGCACATGGCTGAAGGAGCGCGAGGATTTCCACAAGGCCGCCGCCGAGGCGGATTACCTCGACGCCCGCAACCGCTACCTCGATGTGATCCTCGCCTGGCTCGCCGACCTCATCCGCATCAAGACCGGCTCCGGCGGCCTCGATTTCCCGGAATCCGCGTCTCTGTTAGAAAAAATCGCCGAGACCGAAAGCATCTTCCGCATCGGCACCCGTCTCGACGCCCTTGAGCGTCTGCGGCAAACCCTGGAGACAAACGCCTCCGAGCCGCTTGCGCTCGAAGTCGGCTTCCTACGGGCCTTCGCCTGAACCATCCAAACTCATGAACTTTTTCATCACAGGCACCGATACCGGTGTCGGCAAAACACACCTCACCCGGCTCATGATTGAGTCCCTGCGCGCGGAAGGGCGCGACGCCGCCGGCTTCAAACCCGTCTCCTGCGGCGACCGCGATGACGGTCGCATCCTCGCAGAAGTTTCCGGAAACCTTTCTCTCGATGATGTGAACCCGCTCCACTTCGCCTCGCCCGTCGCACCCTACGTCGCCGCGCTCCTGGAAAACAAATCCATCGATCCCGCCACGCTCGTGGAGTCTTACCGGAATTTTTCCGAAGGCCGCGGCACCGTCCTTGTCGAGGGCGCCGGCGGCTGGGAAGTGCCGATTACGGAAAACTATCTCATCTCGGATCTCGCGAAGGATCTCGGCCTGCCCGTCATCCTCGTCGCCGCAAACCGCCTCGGCGCGCTCAACCACATTCTGCTCACCCTCGCCGCCATCAAGGCGAAAGGCCTCACCTGCGCCGGGATCATCCTCAACCAGCTTGAGGACGAGATGGACACCCCCATGATCACCAATAAGGGCATCCTCACCTCCCTAACCAAAACCCCCGTCCTCGACCACATCATCCACAACCAGGACTTCCTCTCCCCCGATCTCATAGACGTCCTGATGGGAGAAAACACCATCCAAAACCTCTAGAAAGAATTCCATCCGTGTTCATCCGCGTCCATTTGACAGAAAATTGAGGAGTATGGTGTCTGTCCATCTTGCTTTGCTCGGTTGTGGTTCTCTTCCTCTTCCTTGAGATTTGAAATTTGAGATTTGAAACTTCATGCCCTCCAAAAATTTCCACGTCCGCCAAGCCGCCGTCTCCGCCCTCCGCGCCTGGGCGAAGGGGCATGATTACGCGGAAAGCCTCGTCGAGCGCCACGCGCAGCGCCGCATGCTTTCCTCCGCAGATCGCGCCCTCTTACAGGCCATCCTCTTCGGCGTCCTCCGCCATCGCCGCGTCCTCGATCATTGGATCGGCAAACTCCGCCATGGCAAGCTCGACGCCGACACCCGCGATATCCTCCGCGTCGGCCTTTGCCAGATCCTCATCCTCAACATCCCCGACCACGCCGCCGTCAACGAAACCGTCGAGGCCGGTAAAACCTCCGTCCGCCCGCTCATCAATGCCGTCCTCCGCAAGGCGATCTCCTCCCGCAAACGCCTGATGGAGGAGCTCGACGACATGCCGCCCGCCGTCCTCCACTCCCACCCAGACTGGCTCTACAACCGTTTCCGGAAATCCTTCGGCAAGGAAACCGCCATCGCGATCATGGAGTGGGACAACCAGCCCGCCGAAACCTTTTTCCGCCTCAACCCGCTCGCCGCAGCCCCCGAGGAAATCCCCGGCGAACCGCTCGACCACGCGCCCGGCTATTTCGAACTCACCGGCAAGCTCCCCACCCAGCTCCTCGCCGAGGGCAAGCTCTACATCCAGGATCCAGCTACTAGACATTCCGTAGAACTACTCAACCCACAGCCCGGCGAGAAAATCCTCGATGCCTGCGCCGCCCCCGGCGGCAAGGCCTTCCTCATCGCCGCCGCACTCGGTGGCGGCGCAGGCCTCACCTGCACGGACTCCAACGAAAAACGCCTCCCGCGCCTTGAGGAAAACCTCGCCCGCCTCCACATCCAGGCCGATGAAATTTCCGTCCACGATTGGCGCAAGCCCGCCCCCGAACGTTTCCACGGAGCCTTCGACGCGATCCTGCTCGACGTTCCCTGCTCGAACACCGGCGTGATCCGCCGCCGCGTCGATGTCCGCTGGCGCCTCCAGCCCTCCGACATCGATGACCTCGCCGTCATCCAAACGGAAATCCTCAACAACGCCCTCCCCTGCCTCAAGCCCGGCGGACGCATCGTCTATTCCACTTGCTCCATTGAGGACGCGGAAAACACCGACCTCGTGAAAGCCTTCGCCGTAACCCACGGCCTCAAGCTCGGAAAAACCGTCCGCATCCTCCCCACCGAGCACGGCACCGACGGTGCCTTCGCCGCCGTTCTGAAAGTGGCTGGGACTTGAAGTCCCCGTCCGTCGAGGGGACATCCTGTCCCCCGTCTTTCTTAACCCCATGAACATCGCAAAGACCGTCGCCCTCCTCCTCGCGTCGAACGCTTTCATGACCTTCGCCTGATGTGAATCATATCCCCACCCGCAGATCCCGGATGCTCCACAGCGTCCCCGCCGCTGGAGCGCCGCTGCCCCGC
>CAMBTF010000114.1 GCA_945870545.1 Akkermansia muciniphila | reverse complement strand
GTTACCAGCGTCCGCTGTCGCGACCACCGCCGCCACCGCCGCCGCCACGGTTTCCACCGCCGCCGCCGCCTTTGTAGCCGCCGCCACCGCCGCCGCCACCGCCACCGCCGCCGCCACCGCCACCGTATCCACCGCCGCCGCCACGGTTTCCACCGCCACCGCCGCCTTTGTAGCCACCGCCGCCACCACCGCCGCCGCCGTATCCACCACCGCCGCTTGGGCGTGCTTCACGGGGTTCGGAGGCGTTCACGCGGAGCGCGCGGCCTTGGTAATCCTGATCGTTGAGGCCTTCGATGGCCGCATTGAGCTGGGACTGGTCGCCGAGTGTCACGAATGCGAATCCCTTGGATTGTCCGGAATCACGATCGGTGATGATTTTGACCCGTTCGACGGGGCCGTATGCGGCGAAGAGGTCAGAGACGTCTCCTTCAGTTGCTGTGTAGGGCAGATTGCCCACATAAATGTCCATTTGTTCTATTTCGTGACGCCAATTTTCCTAAAGCGATTCCTCCGATCCTGGCGTCACGGACCAAACAAAAAGCGAGCAAACCATTCTTAATCCGTTCGAACTGCCACTACGCCCCCGAGTTCCATTTTTAGCAAGAACCAAATTTTCTTTTCCATACAGGCATGGATCGCATGGAAAAGAAGGGCATGTAGGCTTTTCATGAAATGGAGAGGGGTGTAAGTCAGGTGCATGCGCAAAGCGTGGCTGCCCTACCTGCTGTCGTTGGCCGGAACATACGGCGGCGGTCTGCTGGACTTTTCATACGGTGTATTGGAACGCGAACGCGCCGATGCGGAGGCGTCCGCCGCTTTTTTCGTCAAAGCCTACGAAGCCGATCCGCTGGCGATACCGCTGGTAAGGATCATCGCTGAATCGCGCATGGAGGAAGGCGACCGCGCCGCCGCCTTGGATACTTACGAGCGGGTGATGGCGGCGCGCCCCAATGAGCCTTTCATCGCTATCGAATATGGCGATTTCCTCGGGGAGGTGGGGAAGGGGGATACGCTTGCGCAGAGGAAACGTGAGGAGCTCTATGGGAAAGTCCATGAAACCATGCCGGGGGCCTACATGGCCCTCGAGCGGCTTATCCGTGTCGCGCGCGAACGCGGCGATGATGACCGTGCGAAGGAGTTGTTAGAGATGATGGCCACGGATTCCGAACAGGCTGTGAACTATTACATTGCCACCACGAAAAGCCTCTACGACAGCCACGATGAGGAGGCGGCGGGGCGGATCGATGCGTGTTTCTCTAAGGCGCTGGAAACGCATCCCGAGTGGTCGGGTATCGCGCGGGCGGCGAGCGACCATTTCCGCCACACGGACAGGTTGGGCAAGGCGATCAGTATCCTCCGGAAACATGTGGAGGCGCGGCCTTCATCGCTCGATCTCAAGATCCGGTTGGGGATTTTGCTTTTCTCGGACAAACAGGACGAGGAGGCGGTGAAGGTCCTGTGCGAGGTGCTGGAGGTGCACCCGAAGAAAGCCTTGGCGCATGAATCCTTGGCAAAGCATTTCCGCCAAAAAGGTCAGCTCACGGAAGCTCGCAGCCACGCGGCGGAGTTACTCGGGATACGCAGCGGGACGGCCGAGGAATTTCTAAAACTCGCCGATGAAATGACCGCCGACGGCGAGTTCCGCACCGCCCGCATCCTTCTGGAAAAAGCCGTCTTCCGCCACGACGATGACGCCAAGCTGATGATGAAACTCGCCATCGCTACTTCCCGCGATCCCGAGACGAAGGACTCCGCCGCACGGCTTTTCCGCGAGGCCGAGGCGATGCTGGCAAATCCCGCCGATATGGATCCGGCTTTCCTGCTGGAGTCCGCCAAGGAACTCCTCGCCCAAGGCCAGGTGAAAGCCGCCGAGGAACGCCTGCGCAACGCAATCCGCACCTTTCCCAAGGAATCGAAAAAGGAAACCGCCGCCGCGATGCGCGCCTTGGCGGACATCTGGATTTCCGAAAACCGCAACCTCGACGCCGCCCGCGCCCTCATCTCCCGCGCCGAGGCGATGGAGCAATGATTCATCCGCCTCGCGGTGTGTCGAACCTATAGGGCACGATCCGCGGTCTGAAAAAACTCCGCCCCGCCCTTTTTTTACTTGTCAGGCGCCCGCCGCAAAACCAAACATCCCGCCCCGCGCAAGCGGCACCGGGTAGGTGGCCGAGTGGTTAAAGGCGGCAGACTGTAAATCTGCTCTCATTGAGTACGCTGGTTCGAATCCAGCCCTGCCCACCATCCTTTATTCTAAAAGGAAAAGAGAGCCGAAAGGCTCTTTTTTTTTGGTCTGCGAGCAAGGGCTTGTGCCCGAATGCCGCCCGATAGAGACGAGTAAATAGAAACCCAGGCTTTTCCGATATTTCCGATAGGCTTTACGGATACAGCGGGATTTCAGCTTTTCAGAGAAATCTCCGCGATGAGACGGCAAAGCTCGGGGAAGGGGAGGCCGGCGGCGGCGGCGGATTTGGGGAGGAGGGAGGTCTCGGTCATGCCGGGGATGGTATTGGCCTCGAGGACGTAGGGGCGGTTGTCGGGGCCGAGCATGACATCGACGCGGGAATAGACCTCGATGCCGAGGGCTTTGTGGGCGGCGACGGCGGCGGCCTGCACGGCCATGGTGGTTTCGAGATCGAGGTCGGCGGGGCAGATGTATTGGGAGCCGGTGGTTTTGCCGGAGAGCCATGGGTATTTCGTGGCCATGTCATAGACACCCTCGGGCGGGATGATGTGGACGACGGGGTAGGCGATCCCGTCGATTACGGGCACGGTGAGCTCGGGGCCGGAGATCAATTCCTCGATGAGGAGATCCTTGGAATGTTGGGAGGCTTTCGCGATCGCAGCCTCGGCTTCGGCTTGGTTTTTCACGATCTCGATGCCTACGGAGGAACCCTCGCGCGGCGGTTTCACCACGAAGGGAGCAGGGAAAGAGGGTAGGGCGGGTCCGTGGGTGCAGTCGATGACCTCGGCCTTGGGGGTAGGGACCTCTGCGGCGAGGAAAGCCTGTTTCGCGAGGCTTTTGTCAAAGGCGCGGCGGGAGGAGGCAGCGCGCGCGCCGGTGTAGGGAATGCCTTTTGCATCAAGGATTTCCTGTAGCTGCCCGTCCTCGCCGAAGGTGCCGTGGATCAAGTTGAAGCAGAGGCCGGTGCCTGCTGGGAGGTCGATGTCGGTGCCGGTGACATCGACGGGTACGGCATCGAGGCCGAGGGAGAGTAGAGCGTTGAGGACGGCCTTACCGGAGGCTAGGGAGACCTGCCGCTCGGAGCCTGGGCCGCCCATTAGAACGGCGATTGTGATGTTGGATAGCATGTGGCTTCAGGAAGGATGCTGGGGTGATATCAATCCACCCTGCGATTGTAAAGATTCGTCTCCGGGCTTTCACTTCCGCAAGACTGAGCGGTGTCTTGGCGGAGCGCCAGAGAGCCAAGCGCATTAGCGGATCAGACGAAGACATGCGCCTTGTTTTGCAGGTCGGCGATGATGCGATCACGGCGGCCGCGCGCCTTGTCGAGGTCGGCGGTTTTCAGGGAAACGCGCTTGCGCTCCGATGCGCCGTCGGGGCGGCTGATGGTGAAATACATCCACCAGCGACCGTTGTTGTTCCAGAGGTGGTGGTTGGGGTTGTTGGGTTTGCGGCGTATGTGGAGGCGGATGCGGGGAGGGGTCACTTCGGTGGTCATGCCTTACAGGATGTGCTAATTTTTAACGAACCGCGCCGACCCGCGGAACCGTTCCGCAGCGCCCGGCGACAGGCTTCCGCGATGGTAATCTAGTTTTTAATCGCCTCCTGAAACCCTTTGAACACAAGGGCTAGAGGGCGTAACTCCGCCTATTTTTACCAAAATCACCCCATCGAAAGGGCACGGCCAGCCCTGCTTGTCGCCCGAAAAATCATCCCGCTTCGCCAGCGCGGAGTGCCTGATTGGCCTCGGCAAACCAGCGTCGCGTATTGGCCGCGCCCCGGTTGGTGGCGCGGTGCATGGTGGTGATCATCGCTTGCAGGGAGGCGTGGGGGCCGTGCCTTCGGGTGGGGTCATGGAAAGCATCCGACATCTCCGGGCTTGGCACGGAAACCACCACCTCGCGCACGCTGAGCCGATCCGTCGCGGAGATCGTCCGCCTCTTCCACCTCTTCCACCTCTTGAAAATCCCCAATATCCAATATCCAATCTCTCTTCCCCACTCCCCCTGCCGCATCCACAACGGCGGTATGCCCCAATCCGACCCCACCCTCGCCGTCTGCCTCGACGCCGACCGGCTGGATCTCCGGCGCGTGGGGATTACCCCGGATCCCGAATACCTCTCCACCCCGACCGCAAAATCCATCGCCACCCGCCAAGCCTGGCACGAACTCGAAGTCTGATGAATCTCACTTTCCCCTTACATCAGAATCCTTCTTGAAATTCTTACTTTTATCGCTTACCTAATGATTCATGCAAGCCACCCTTACTTCGAAAGGTCAAATCACCATTCCAGTCCATGTCCGCAATCGGCTCCACCTCAAGCCTGGCGACGTTCTCGAATTTGATGAGAAAGCCCCCTTCCTCAAAGCCGTCAAGACCATTCCAGCCGAAGCTTGGGAGCAATTTGGGAAGACCGCGTGTGACCCATGGGGGAATATGAGCGTGCTTGAAATCATGGATGAACTGCGCGGCCCCGTTGAGCTACCTGTCCCAGAATCACTCTAAATCATCCCGCCATGCGCACCGCCCTCGATAGTTCCGTCCTCCTTCTTCTTTCGCGTAAGCAACCGGGCTGGGAGGCTTGGCGGGATAGCCTCCAGACTGCTGCCAGCGAAGGCGAACTGCTCATTTCACCCATCGCCTTTGCAGAGTTTTCCATCGCCTATCCCGATGTGGAAGCGGCTCAGGCAGACCTGGATCTCCTCCACGTCTTCAACGATCCCATCACCCCTGCGGCCGCTTACCTCGCCGGCCAGATCTTCCTGCGCTACCGGCGCCATGGCGGGCCACGCCTCAACCTCATCCCGGATTTCCTCATCGCCGCCCACGCCAGTGTCCAGGCAGACCGCCTAGCCGCCCTCGACCGCGGCTACCTCCGCACTTACTTCCCCACATTGCCCATCCTAGCTCCGGTGGCATAACCTTCCACGCTCCATGTAGTATCCTCTTCTCCTGTGTCTTGCATCTCAAGGTCTTGTGCCTCTCTAACCCATCTCAGCATCTCAGCTTTTCAGCATCTCAAACTTCGCTAAACCCGAACTCCGAAGTGGCAGGGGGATTCATTGGAATTTTGACCACAATCGAAGCGCAGCGAACATGGAGGAACGAACCGCCTCCAAATTCTTCCTCAAATTAAACGGATTTTCACGGATTTAAGGATACACCAAACAGGTTTGAAAATCGTTTCCATCACTCTTTCATAATCCGTGTCCATCCGTGGTTCCATTTCGGTTTTCGGGTTTACTGGCTCAACGGCCGGGACGTGCGCGTTCGGCGCGGAGTGTATCGACGATCTGTTGGGTCGAGACATCTGTTCTGATGCCAAGCACGTCGAAGGGGGAAGTGCTCTTCTTTTCGGGAACCAAGGAGAACAAGCTGCCATCGCGCCTGCGGATCGGGACTTTTCCCTCTGGACTTATAGAATTTGAAGATTCCACAAGTCGATAGCTCGTTCAACCGATTTGTTTCCCCCCTCCATGTTGACATTCGCCCGGCCTTCTCTTACCCCGTCGGCGTGCTGACCATTAAGAAACTGACCAAGACCCTCGGCGGGCGGACTTTGCTGCGCGAGGCGGAGATGTCCATCAACTGGGGCGAGCGTGTCGCCCTCGTGGGACCGAACGGCGCGGGGAAATCCACGCTTTTCCGTATGATCCTCGATGAGGACCAGCCCGACGAAGGCACCATCGACCGCGACGAATACGCCATCACCGGCTACCTCGCGCAGGAGGCGGGTGAGCCGACCGATGAAACCATCCTAGAGATCGCGATGGGTATCACCCCGGAAATGATCGGCTTGCTGCGGACGATCCGTGAGGGCGAGGCCACTGGAAACCTCGGCACACCCGAGTTCGCGAAGGCGCAGGATCAGTTCACCGCGCTCAACGGCTACCAACTCGAACCGAAGGCGAAGAAGATCCTCG
>CAMBTF010000113.1 GCA_945870545.1 Akkermansia muciniphila | reverse complement strand
AATTCCGCCGGCAGATCCGTCCTCTTTAAAATCTTGCCCGACTCTCTTTCGATGCGACGGATGCTTGATGTCCCGTATCCGCCGGTGCTCTCGATCCATTGCCCCTGCGACACCAGCAAGCCCTGCGTGAAAGCCCCGGCGTCGTGGGGAAATTCCCGGATCACCTCATAGCCGAGCATGGAATGGCCTTTCCACTCCGGAACCTTGCGAGCCTCCGCCGCTGCCTCCACCCGAGCCTCGTCCTGAGGCTTTTCCTGACAAGCCGTCAGACAGACCGCGAAAACAGTCACAAAAAAGACGCTGGGATTCATATTGAGCATGGAGGAAGCAACCGCATAACACCGGAGCACAAAAGGATTCGGCACCGCAGCCTGCGGAAAAACCCGCAACCTGTCCACCCGCAACACCAACCTAAGGAGCAGGAGCGTCCTCGCTCCTTGAGTTCAAACGGGCGTCTCCGCCCGCCATCCCAATCAAAATTCATCATTCATCATTCATCAACCTGTCCTTCATAGCCTAAAGGCGAAGTAGGATTCTTCCTCCCTCTCTATTTGGGGTCAGATGTCAGTCTTCGGTGACGTCGGAGAAAATGTTAAATTGCGGGGATCGACGCATGCTCCTTGAAGATGTCCGCACGGAATTTGGACTTGTTGGCGAGGAAGACCATCATGGAAAGAGTGTGCTAGTGTTCAGTTTTGCCTTTCGGCTATGAGGTATGGCCGTCGCGGGATTGTGATTGCTCGCTATCGCTCACGGGTCGTTCAGTGGCCAGGAAGAGTGGGGAGTGCGGACGATTGGCTCCAAACCCGCCGCGAGATCGCGGGCGACGGCTTTGGCGGAAGCCCTTTTCAGAGCCGCTTCGGCACCAATGAAGTCGGGATCGTCCAAGGGTTTGGCAGGGCGTGGGCGGCTTGAGGTGGCGCGGTATTCGACGGGATCTTCCATGAGCTTGTCGGTTGGGCGGTTATCACCGGAATCCAGTAGGATCGGCGGATTCGCAGAAGCATCGTAGATCGACCACTCATCGACAATCCCAAGATAATGATTCCTTAGGTTTTCCAACCCTCTTTGGAAACGACGACGGATGGTCGCTGCGGGGATATCGTGACCACCAAGCCGAACCCGCCGTTCCACCCGGCGGATGGCGAACTCGGGATCGGGGAGCGTCATGAAATAGAGTTTCACTAGATACCCAGCGCTTCGCCATTGCGGGATGCGGCGGGCGTAGCTGCGAGTGGAGAGCGTGGTCTCGAATGCGAAACTTTTCCCAGCCGCCGCGAGATCATCAATGCGTCCGAGCAACAAACGACCAGCGGCGAAGGCTGCTTGATCCGGCTGGAACGGACTCAATCCAGCGGCGATGAGATCGGCATTCACGAACTCGGGGCAGTCGGCTTCATGGGGAAGGAATTCTGTGGCAAAGGTGGTCTTTCCCGCCCCGTTCGGCCCTGCGATGATGAGGATTTTCTTCATGCTGTGAAAACGAGCCTACCATTTTTCACAGAACAGCATCCTAAACGCGGGGGAGAAATCCTCCGGGCTGGCGGCGATCCATGCTTTGATCTCGGCGATGGGGAAGGGGATCATGGATTCGATTTCGGCGGCGGGGAAGTTCACCGCGCCGTTGTGGCGGGTGAGGAAAACATGGATGTGCTCCCAGCCGGTTTCGACGGACGGTTTCACTGCGGCGATGTGTTCCAGATCCTCCGCGTTCGCGTCGATCCCGATTTCCTCGCCGAGCTCGCGGACAGCGGCTTGGAGATAGTCCTCACCCGCATCGAGGTGGCCGGAAACGCTGGAATCCCAGACACCCGGATTCATGTCTTTAAGGCGCGAGCGTTTCTGGAGGTAAAGGTCGCCATTACGGTTCAGCACGAAGACGTGCACCGCGCGGTGGATCAGGTTTTTCGCATGAACCTCCGCACGTGTGGCGGTGCCGACGGGGATATCATTTTCATCCACGACATCGAAGATCTCCCCATCCTTCTGAGGCTTGTCCTTGAGCGGATGGGTGTCGTATGCGCGGGTCAGTGTGATCCATTTCGCGAGATCCAGCTCCTCGCCGCGCGTGGTCGCAGGCCATCCGAGCTTTTCCGCGACCTCACGCCACGGTGGCGAATCCGGAAGCTGTTTCCCGAGTTGTTTCCTCCTTTGCGAAAAACCCCGGCGCACGAGTTCGTCGAAAAGACGGAGGTCGAAGGTCGGCTCGCCCGCCTCGTTGCGCGGGGTGAGCACGGCGACAGCGGAGTCGATGCTCGGCCTCGGATAAAACGCATCCGGCGGCACCACGCGCAGGGAGGTAATTTCCCAATCTACCTGCATGCGCAGGCTGAGGATGCCGTAATCCTTCACGCCGGGCTGCGCGGAGAGGCGGTCGATCACTTCTTTCTGCAGCATGATCACGGCCCGCGAAAACGGATGCGGGCGGCAAAGCATGTTTTTCATGATCGCCCCGCCCGAGGAATACGGCAGGTTGCCGAGGAACTTGACCGGGCGGTGCTTGAAAAGAGTGCGGCGGTCGAACTTCGCGCCGTCGGCATGATGGACTTCCACATCGTTGCGGTCGCGGAAACGGTCGCTCAGCTCGGCAGCGAGGCGGGCGTCGAACTCCACGAGGATCACGCGCTTCGCTTTTCCGAGGACATGTTCCGTGAGCGATCCCGTGCCGGGGCCGACCTCGACGACCGTGTCTTCGGGAAAAATTTCAAGCTGGGAAACGATCCAGCGCGCCATATTCGGATCGGTCAGGAAATTCTGGCCGAGCTGCTTGCTGGGGAGCACCCTTGCGCGATCGAGCGCCTCACGTATTTCCTGTCCGGTCACGGCGGGATGCTGCGCGTCCGCATGCCGCTTGGCGAGCGCGGAGATTCTCAGCGGCCGGTGAACACCCTGCCCCTGCCGGTGACCCATGCGGTCTTAGCGCTCCCATAAAGCGCACCGAGCTGTTGTTCGGAAAGCAGGCGGTATTCGATCGTCTTGGAGTGTGTGGTGAGCGGATATTTTTTCACCACCATGTCTTGGACATCCACACCTGCCCGCCGCACCGCGCCATCGAGTAGCGCCGCCGCCTTTTCCACCGCATCCGCCGCCGCCGCGCCAGTGCCTCCCACCTCGATCGGCGAGAGGAAATAGAATCGGGCCAGCGCCTGGCCCTCGGTGTCGATCGTCACCTCATCGACGATGACCGTCCCGTCGAGCACGTATTTATGGCGGCTCACCGAGGAGATGCGTCCCAGGGCGACCATGTAGTTTCCGCCCGCAAGGTTTGCTTCCCAAAAGCCGTTTCGGGTTTCCTTGTCATTGTCTTTGTCCTTTTCTTGCAGGGGTTCTTCAGAGTCCGGATTCGGTCTAGGGTTGTTGCTTTGAGCAAAAGCGAGCGGTGAAAAGGCCAGAACACCCATGAAGAGAAACGACAGGTTTTTCATAAACTCTATCCATGTCACCGGGGTCCGACCTTGACCAGCCTGTAGATGATTTGGAAAAGTTAACTATTGATCGGACTTTGGGTATCTGTCAGCATCGCTTTATGGTTCGTTATCGCCCGAACGTTGCGGCACTCATTGTGAATGCCAGCGGCTGCCTTCTAGTTTGTGAGCGCTTCAATCTGCCGGGTGCGTGGCAGTTCCCACAGGGTGGCGTCGATGACGGAGAAAGCATGGAGCAGGCATTGATCCGTGAAGTGCGCGAGGAGGTGGGGCTCGGGAAAAACGACTACGAGATCCTCGAGCGCCGTGACGGTTACCGCTATCTTTACCCGCCCGAAGTCCGTGTGAAAAAAATCCGCAAGCACGGCAACCACGGCCAGGAGCAAACCTATTTCCTCTGCAAGCTGAAGGACCCCGCCCCGCCCATCGACGTGAACCAGACGCCACAGGAATTCGGCGCTTACCGCTGGATCCTGCCCGAAGAATTCGATCTCGACTGGTTACCCTCCTTCAAGCGTGAGGTTTATCGCGCCGTGATGGAGGATTTTTTCAACGTCAGCCTCGAGT
Source organism: Akkermansia muciniphila (assembly GCA_945870545.1). Lineage (GTDB taxonomy): Bacteria > Verrucomicrobiota > Verrucomicrobiia > Verrucomicrobiales > Akkermansiaceae > Luteolibacter > Luteolibacter muciniphilus_A. The sequence continues at coordinate 2,118 of CAMBTF010000113.1, read as the reverse complement.
CTGCACCGATTGCGCGACCTTCATGAAAGAGAATGGGTTTCCCCGCCCGCGCGCGATGCTGTTCAGCCCACCAGTGGATCAGGGTATTCGCCTGCCGCAATGAGTGCCCGTATCGACTGCATCACAGGTTGCTTGTCTTCCGGGTAAGTCACGCCGAACCATGAGGCATCCGTCTTAATCACATGGCAGATCGTCTTGTCTTGGCGGATGAGGGAATCGACCGCAGACGGAATGTAAAATTCTCCGGTAACGCCAATTCCAGCGGAGAGAAATTTCACGAATTCCGCTTGGAGGGCGACCATAAACTCGGCGGGAAAGACCCAGAAGTTCATGGAAACGGGAGATTCGGGAGTGATATCCCGGCGTATGCCGTCCAGCCATTCGCCAGTAATGCTTCCGTCCGCTTCCTGGCTGATCCTAAGAACCTCTTCGACGCTTTTCAGCACCCCGCTAGCGACCTCGCAGATTCCACGGTTCACCTGGCCGTGATCGGAAAGCGTGTTGCTGAGAGGATAGGCCACAAGTCCGCAATGACGGGCGGTGATCGTGCCAAGAAACTCAGCGGCACGCGCGTAGGCGTCGCGACCATAGAAATCATCCGCATTAATCACAGCGAAGGGGGAATCAACCAGATGGCGCGCTGCGAGGATCGCATGGGAAGTGCCCCAGGGCTTGGTGCGTCCAGCGGGTGGCATGTAGGGCTCCGGAAGGTCGTCGAGGTATTGGAAAGCATAGTCCACCCGGATCCGGTCTGCGAAGCGCGCGCCGATTCCCGCACGAAATGCCTCGGCAAAATCCTCTCGAATCACGAAGATCACGCGGTCGAATCCGGCGCGTATCGCATCAAAAACGGAATAATCGAGCACTGTTTCACCTGCAGGACCCATTGGATCGAGCTGTTTCAATCCGCCGTAACGGCTACCCATTCCGGCGGCGAGGACGATTAATGTCGGCATTGAGAATGAATGGCGGAACGGATCCGCTCTGGCAAGCCCAAGACATGGACTCTGAAAACTTTCGGGGTGCTCGGTTGATCCCGAAAACCGAAAACCGAAATCGAACCACGGATTTCACGGATGGCCACGGATGAAGAAAGAGTTATGGAAACGATTTTCAAACCTGTTCGGTGTATCCGTAAATCCGTGAAAATCCGTGCCACCTGTCCGTCGTCTTGTCCGCCGTAGCTTTAGCGAAGGAGGAAGCCTTGGCGAAGTCGGATCCGTGGTTAAAATTTCCGTTCTCGAAAACGAAAGCACTTTTGACAACCTGCCAGAACTCACGCCCGAGCCGGATTGGAACCTCGTCAAACGCCACTTCCGCCGCTACGGGAATCCGCTCAAGACGGCTGAGAAATACGGACTCAAGCTCGGCGACCTCAACGCTCGTGCAAGACCGGAGGGCTGGGTATGATCGAGGTAAAGAAATACCGACAAACCCGCTTCTGGGCGGTGTATGTGGACGGCGAGCTACTCGCGGTGGTCGTTTACCGGAAAGGGGCACAAGCCATTGCGGATCACCTCATTCAACTTGCTAGAGGGAAAGGGACTGAGCATGCCGCGTAAGCAAACGCCCATCCCGCCCACCTGCTTCGTCCCATTCTGTGCCGATGACTTCGTGGGACACGCCAGCAAGGTGGCAGATGTGCTGATGCGGAAAGCCGAGCGACTGCGAACCACTCCCGACCAGCCACTCAAGCTCCTGATCTCCGGCGCTCCCGGTATCGGCAAGACGAGTTTGGTGAACATGATCGCCCGCACGCTCGCCAGCCACCCCGTCGCCATCGAGGACGTGAACGGCAAGGAAGTGGGACTCGAACTCGCCCGCGAATGGACGCGCTCACTCGCCTATGGATCGCTCTTTGGATCATGGTCGGTCAAAGTCGTGAATGAGTTAGACCGCTGCTCCAAGGACGCGCAGGACATGCTTCTAACGTATTTCGACCGGATGAAGCCAGGCCATGCGTTCCCCGGCACCACGAACCTCGACCTCGGCAGCCTGACCGAACGCTTCCAAACCCGGTTTCGATCGGCTCGCCTCCAGCCACCCGAAAACGAGGTTCTCGCGGCATTCCTCGCGAGGCGGTGGGCTGTGCCTATCCCATCACCTGCCAGATCACAG
>CAMBTF010000112.1 GCA_945870545.1 Akkermansia muciniphila | reverse complement strand
AGGGCCGCTCGCGCTGGGGGCGCTGTCCGTGCGCAGCACTGTTGTGCTGAAATAAAACAATACCGGTGCGCGCTCGGGGGTCTCTTGGAGGATTTCCTGAATCCCGAGATCGGAATCCGCCTCCGAATAGGGGATCTGGCCGAGACCCGCCGCAGAGCTCGGATCTTGATCATCTTCCGAATAGCTGGGAACCTGCCCGCCCATACCGAAAAACCGCTGGGTGGAGGTTAGGATATCTGCCTGCGCGGCAAGTGCGCCGAGAATGCTGATTGTGGTTATTTTAAATAGCATGGTTTGTTTACGGTTGTAGGGAAGTCCCCGGCAAGCTAGGTAACTCAACAGATGAGAGCAAGATTAAAAGCCATGGCCACCCGTCTTCGCACCGCAGGGCTGGCATTGGCGGGAGGGGCGTTGGTGGCTTGTGCCATGTTGATTCCCGCAATAACCGAAATAGGACTGAACCTAGACCGTAAACTGGGCGACAATTTTCTGTATAGCCCTGGAAATCCCGAACCGCGGGAGGAACTCGTATTCTTGGGTATCGATGAGGACAGCCTCACTATGCAGGGGCTGGATCCCGAAATGGTCGCAAACGATCCCAATCTCAGCAGGATGTCGGAGCGTTTCCCATGGGATCGCAGGATCTGGGCAGACACCTTGGAGAAACTTTTCTCAGCGGGAGCCAAGATTGTCGTGATCGACCTCGTTTTCTCGGAAGCCTCTGATCCGGAGGCGGACGCGGCGTTATCCGAGGTTTTGGCTAAATATGCGGACAAGGTGATCCTCGCCGCAAGCTTCGCGCCCATGTCCGCGGAGGGCACAGGCTTCATGCTGTTGGAGCCTTACCACGGCTTCCTCGAATCGGATCCGTCGCCTGATTATGGTTTCGTGAACTTCCGACCGGATAAAAGCGACGGACTGGTTCGCTACGCTTACTTTTCCAGTTCGCTAAGCGAGGAGAACGGCGACCCGGCGATTCCCGGAGAACCTCGGCTGGATTCCATCGCCGGAGCTGTTCTCAGAAAACTGGGCAAAGAAGTTCCCCACTCCCGGGCGCAGATTCGATTCGCCATTGAGGAGGACAAAGTCGATGACGCAACCGGGAATATGAGCGGGCGGGAGTTCCTCGGGACGCGCATCTACAAGCCGATTTCCATCAGGAACATCTTCATTCCCGATGAATGGGAAAACCGTTATGATTCCGGTCGATTTTTCAAAGACAAAGTGGTTTTGATCGGCCCCGCGTATCCTCGTTTTCAGGACAACCATCAGACTCCGGTAGGACAGATTTACGGCCCGCAGTTGCATTTGCAGGCCATTGGCAGCGGGTTGGGAGACACATACGCATTCCGACCGATCGGGGAGTGGCAGGCCGGGGCTGTCCTGATGGCGTTACTCGGCGCGATCACCGCAGCTTCTGTGGCTCTGTTTGTCAGGAAGCCAATCACCACCCTGATCACAGTGTTGGCGACCATAGCCGTTGTGTTTGCAGCCGCTTTCGCCTACGCGCGTTTCGGTTCGGTCTGGATCGGCCCGACACCTTTTTCCGCCGCCTTCTTCGTGGGCGCGGTTACGGGGCAGACATGGGATCTGCTGCGCGAAAGGCAGGAGCGGTCGCGGCTCCACAACCAGTTCCGGCGCTTCGTGTCGCGGGATGTGGCGGACTCCTTGGTGAACGATCCAAGTATTTACCAGCAAGCCGCGAAAGGGCGCAAACGGCGGGTGGTCGTGGTCTTTTCCGACATCCGCGGCTTCACTTCGCTTTCGGAGCAGATTTCTCCCGAGGAGCTTTTCTCGCTACTCAACGAATACCTGACAGCGATGGTGAAAATCATTTTCGCCCACGGCGGCACCTTGGACAAATTCATCGGCGACGCGATTCTTGCTCACTGGGGTGCATTGGATGACGGTGATGAAAAGAAATTCGCCGCCTCCGCGCTGGCGGCCGCGCAGGATATGATCAAGGAACTGGAACGGCTCAATGCGGGATGGAAAACGCGTGGCCTTACGGACTTGGGAATCGGTGTCGGCTTGCATCTCGGCGAAGTCCTCGCGGGCGAGATCGGCTCCGAACAGCGCACGGAATTCGGGGTGATCGGCGACGCGGTAAACCTCGCCTCCCGTCTGGAAGGAATGACGAAAGCATTTTCCTGCCAATGGATGGGCAGCGGCCAGTTCATGACGGCGGCGGGCGGGCAGGACGCCTTGCGCAGGATCGCCCGCGTCCGCGTAAAAGGACGTGAAGAGCCGGTGGATCTTTGGACAGCCACTCCTTCCGAGGCCGCGCGCACCGCCTATGCCGACGCGCTCGCGCTTTTTGAAAAAGGCGATTTCCAGGCATCGTTCGATGCCTTGGAAGCCTACCTCGCCGAGTATCCGGCGGATAAGATCGCCTCGCACCTCCATCGCTATGCAAAGCAATTTAAGGAAGATCCGCCGGCAAACTGGGAGGGTGTCATCCGCTTCACGGAAAAATAAGAAAATACCGCCGACCGGACTCGAACCGGTACGCCATTACTGGCAACGGATTTTAAATCCGCAGTGTCTACCATTCCACCACGGCGGCGTTTCAGTGACGCGGCGATTAACCGTCGGCGGGTTCATCATGGCAAGGCGATTCCGGCCTTGCCTTACCCATACGAGTCCGGAGACAAGTCCCTGCGACATCGTCCGCACTATCCCAGGCATGAGGTATCGGGATCGGCTTGCAAATATCCTTGCCAAGCCCTTGCGTGGTGGATACTCCGTCCCACCCTTTAGGGTCGCCCCGACGGCGTGTGCCAATCGTTTCCATGAAGCTATCCCAACTGCTCGACATCGACCACATCCTTCTCGACATGAAGGCGACCGAGCACTGGCCGGCCATCGTGGAGCTGGTGGATTTTCTTGGCGAAACCGGGGATATCCCGAAATTCTGCCGCCAGGAGATTCTCGTTGCGCTTGAGGAGCGGGAAGCTCAGATCAGCACCGGCATCGGCTCGGGCGTCGCCATCCCGCACACATTCTCGGACAAGCTTGAGAATGTCGTGGCGGTGTTCGGAAGATCGAAGGCCGGCATCGATTTTGAAGCGCTCGACAACGCCCCCGTCCATTTCATCGTTCTTTTTATTGTGCCGCGAAAGGACTACCACCTGCACCTGCGCACGCTGGCCGCCATCGCGAAGATGTTTACGAACTGCGAAGTCCGCCGCAAACTAGCCGTCGCTGAATGCCGCGACGATATCCTAGAGATACTCGATCCCAAGCCGCTGCAGACAAAAGCTGAAACGCTGAAAAGCTGAAACGCTGAAATTATTTAAGCGCTTCACTAACAGCCCTAGTCTTCATTTCAGTATCCCAGCATTTCAGCATTTCAGTTTTTCAATTTTTCAGCATTTACCCAAATGACCCTTCTCCAGAACCTTGAATCCCGGCTTTCCCGTGCTTTGGAGAATGTCCTCGGTGAGCCTTGCGCTGCAAACATGACGCCCGCCGCGGATCTCCGCTTTGGCGATTACCAGAGCAACTCCGCGATGGTGCTGGCAAAAAAGCAGAAGACAAATCCTCGCGCCCTCGCCGAGCAAATCATGGCAGCCGTGGAGATCGACGGCCTCGCCACGGCGAAGATCGACGGCCCGGGCTTTCTGAATTTCACCATCCTCCCGGAAGCTTACGCCGCCCACGCAGAGAGTCTGTTAGGCGATCCTAGGCTCGGCGCTCCCGAACCCGGAAAAGGAAAAACAGTCGTTGTTGATTTCTCCGGGCCGAACGTCGCGAAGCCCATGCACGTCGGCCATATTCGCTCGACGATCATCGGCGACTCGCTGTGCCGCATCGCACGTTTCCTCGGCTTCAAGGTCATTGCCGACAATCACATCGGCGACTGGGGTACGCAGTTCGGCATGATTCTCCACGGCTGGAAAACCACGCTCGATCACACCGCGCTTGAAGCTGATCCCATTTCCGAACTCGTCCGTGTGTATCGTGGTGTCAACGCCGCCGCGAAAGACGATCCCGCCGTGCTTATAACCTGCAAAGCCGAGCTCGTGAAACTCCAGGCCGGCGATCCCGAGAACCTCGCGATCTGGCAGCAATGCATCGATGTCTCCAAAGCCGGACTCCAGAAAATCTACGGCATCCTCGATGTGAGCTTCGATCACTGGTTGGGCGAAAGTTTTTACAACGGGATGCTGCCGGGTCTCGTCGATGAGTTCCTGGAAAAAGGACTTGCCCGGGAGAGTGACGGCGCGGTCTGCGTTTTTTCGGATGGATCGAAGCCCGCCGAGCGAGATCCTTTTCTCGTCCACAAGGAGAACGGCTGGACGGACAACCCGGCGATCATCCGCAAGGCCGACGGCGGTTTCCTCTACGCCACCACGGATCTCGCGACCATCCGCTACCGCATCGAGGAATGGAACGCGGATCAGATCTGGTATGTGGTCGGCATGCCGCAGCAGCTTCATTTCCGCCAGATTTTCGAGGCCGCCGCGCGCTGGGGTAAAACCTGCGACTTCCGCCACATCGCCTTCGGTTCCATCCTCGGCGAAGACCGCAAGATGATGAAAACCCGCTCCGGCGACAACGTCGGCCTCGTGGAGCTCCTGGATGAAGCCCGCGCCCGCGCCGCCGCGATCATCGGCGAAAAATCCGCGCACCTGAGCCCGGAGGAAGCCGCCGAAGTCGCGGATATCGTGGGCATCGGCGCGGTGAAATTCGCAGAACTTTCCCAGAACCGCCTCACCGATTATGTCTTCGCTTGGGACAGGATGCTCGCCCTACAAGGCGATACCGCCCCTTACCTCCAATACTCCCACGTCCGCATCCGCTCGATTTTCCGCAAGCTCGACGCCGATTTTTCCGCCAAAGACGCCAAGCTGACCCTTTCCGCTCCCGAGGAAATCCACCTCGCCCGCCTGCTTGCCCGTTTTGGCGAAGTCCTTCCGCTCGTCCTCGAAGATCACCGCCCGAACCTTCTCGCCAACTACCTCCTGGAGCTGGCGCGTGCGTTCCACTCCTTCTTCGAGGCCTGCCCTGTGCTGAAATCCGACGAGCCCGTGAAATCCAGCCGCCTCGCCCTCTGTGAGCTGAGTTCACGCGTCCTAGAGAAAGGCCTCGGCCTGCTCGGTATCCACTGCCCGGAACGGATGTAAGCTTCGGATTTATCCGGTTTTTCTTGTTTATTTGGGATTGAATTTCCGGTTAGGTGGGCAAGGATAGCGCTTCATGGAACCCTTCTACGTCATCGGCCATAAAAATCCGGACACCGACGCCGTATGCTCGGCCATCGGGCATGCCGCGCTGCTGCGCGCCTCCGGCGATGAGCCGACCGCCATCGCCGCACGTTGCGGGGAGGTTTCCCAACGGACGAAGTGGGTTCTTGAAAAAGCGGGTATGGACGCACCGCTGTTGCTCACCGACGCCCGCACCACGTCGGGCATGATCTGCCGGCGAAAGGTCATCAGCGTGCAGCCTTCTGACACGTTCCTCACCGCCTACAACCGCATGCTCGCGGCCTCGATTCGTTGCGTGCCGGTCATCGATGAGAACGGCGCCGTGGCGGGCATGTTGCAATACATCAACCTCCTCAAGCTGCTCCTTCCCGATAACACGGAGGGTATCAGCGTGCGCACCGTCCATGCCTCCCTGAACAATCTAGCGGCCACCTTGGACGCGGAAAGCCACGGCGCGGAAATCTGTGATCGGGACGAGGAAGAGGACCTCATCCTGCTGGTCGGTGCCTCCTCGCAGGACACCGTGAAACTGCGCCTCGATCAGGCCGCTGCAGACGGCAATATCGGGCGTTTTCTCGTAATCTGCGGCGATCGCCCCATCGTGCAGCGGCTAGCCATTGAGAAAGGCGCACGAGCCTTGCTGGTGACCGGGAAAAATACGATATCAAAAGACATCCGGGACTTCGCGGTCGCGAAAGGAACCGTCCTACTCGGCTGCCGTCAGGACACAGCTAGCGCTAATACACTGATCCGTTGCTCACGCACCGTTCGCCACGTGATGGAGACCAATTTCATTTCCGTAAACGAAAGCGAACCCGTCTCGAAAATCCGTAAACAGCTTGTGACTGTCGATCAGGATCTCTTTCCTGTCATGGAGATAGGCACCAACCACATGATAGGTGTCCTCGCGAAATCGGAT
>CAMBTF010000111.1 GCA_945870545.1 Akkermansia muciniphila | reverse complement strand
GTTGAAATGCACCTCCCACTCCGTCTCGAAAAACTCCGCAATATCCTCCTCCGTAAAAAACTCCGGTGCCCCATGCGGCCCATAAAGCACCCCGATCTCCCAAACGTGGCGGCGGATTGCATCCGCCATGCCGTAGTCCACCCTCTTCCTTGAATTTTGAATTTTGAATTTTGAATTTTCGATTTCCAGCACATCCCCCGCGACCAACGCCCGCCCGCCGTGCCCCCCGAATTTCCCCAGCGTGAAGGTCGATTTGCTTCCGAGGTAATCCGGCACATCGATCCCTCCGCCGATCGCGAGATACGCGCGGCAACCGTTCACGGCTTTGCCCATTTCCAGAACCTGACCCGCTCTAACAGCTACGGCTTCTCCCGTAGATAGCGCCACGCCATCCAGCTTCGCGCTCATATCCGCGCCGGTGAGTGCGATCACCGCATCGAACCCAAACCTCAGCGCCGGCCCCATCATCGTGCACTCCAGCGCGGCGGCGTCCGCCCCGTTTCCGACCAGAGAGTTTGCCAGCCGGAAAGCCAGCGAATCCATCGGGCCGGAGGGCGGCACGCCCACATCCCAATACCCCAGTCGCCCCGGCCAATCCTGCACTGTGGTCATCGTGCCGCCGCGCAGCACCTCCACGATGCGCGGGCTGAACTCCAGCGTATCCAGCCACTTCGTGCTCACCCCGCCGGCCATGAATTCCTCGCTGGAAACGATGCGCGCGAGATAATCGAGGTTCGTCCGAATGCCACCGATCCGTGTCTCCTTGAGCGCGGCTGTCATTTTTTCCAGCGCCTCCGCTCGCGTCTCACCCTTCACCTGGATCTTCACCAGCAGCGGATCGTAAAACGTGCTCACCTCAGTGCCTGGCTCGATCCATCCGTCGCAGCGGACATCATCGGGATATCTTACCTCCGTGATCAAGCCCGCGCTGGGTAGGAAATGTTTCGCCGCGTCCTCGGCATAGACCCGCACCTCCATCGCCGCGCCTTTCGAATCGATCTTATCGATACCCGCGATGGGATTCTCGCCCGCGCCCAGCCGCACCATCCAGTCCACCAGATCCACGCCGGTAGCCAGTTCAGTCACGCCGTGCTCCACCTGCAAGCGCGTGTTTACTTCCAAGAAATAGAATTGCTCCCGCGTCTTATCGAAAAGGAACTCCACCGTGCCCGCCGAGCGGTATTTTAACGATTCGCCGAGCCTCACTGCCGCCGCGAAAAGGCCCGCCCGCATCGCATCCGTCAGCCCCGGCGCGGGCGTTTCTTCCACCACTTTCTGGTTCCGCCGTTGCGCCGAGCAATCCCGCTCGCCTAGCGCCAGCACCTTGCCATTCCCATCCCCGAAAATCTGCACCTCGATGTGCCGCGCGCTCTCGACGAACCGTTCCAGAAAAACCCCGGCCTCTCCGAAATTTGATTTCGCGAGCCGCACCACCTTCTCGAAAGCCGCCACCAGCTCCGCCTCCGAGCGACAAACCTCCATCCCGATCCCGCCGCCGCCCGCCGTGCTTTTGAGCATCAGCGGAAAGCCGATATCCGCCGATTCGGAAACCGCCTGCTCCACCGATCCCACAAGTCCCGTCCCTGGACAAAGCGGCACATCCGCCTCCACCGCCAGCTCCCGCGCCGTGTGTTTGAGTCCGAACTTCCGCATCGAATCTGGACTCGGCCCCAGCCACACGCAACCCGCCGCCTCGCAGCGTTCCGCGAAGTCCGCGTTCTCGCTCAACAGGCCGTATCCCGGATGCACCGCCTCCGCGCCGCTTTCCGCAATCACTTCCATCAGCCTCTCCAGATTCAGGTAGCTGCGATCCACCGGCCCTTCGCCTAACAGGTAAGCCTCATCGGCTTCCAGCACATGCGGAGCCTCGCGGTCGGCTTCCGAATACACCGCTACCACCGCCACCCCAAGATCCCGCAAAGTCCGGCTCACCCGCACCGCAATCTCCCCCCGGTTCGCTATCAATACTTTGCTGAACATAAACTCTAAACCTTAAACGTTAAACTTCAATTCCAACTCTCCATCCGTGTTCATCCGCGTCCACCTGTCCGTCGTAGCCTCGGCGAAGTCGGATCCGTGGTTCCTCCTCTCACCAGATTAGAACCTCCACCGGCGTTGGATTCCAGCCGTTGCAGGGATTGTTGAGTTGCGGGCAATTCGAGATCAGCGCGACCACATCCATCATCGCGCGCATTTCCACATACCTTCCCGGCGCGGAGATGCCGTCTGCGAAGCTGAGTTCACCGGCGGGAGTGACCGGGACGTTCATGAAGAAATTGATGTTGCAGGTGATATCGATGATCCCGCCGCCCATCTCCTGCACCCCGCGGATGAAGCTGTCGCGGCAGGCGTGCATCGGCTCTTTCTCAAGGGCGTAGCGCATGGTGTTGCTTTCCCGTGAGCATGCGCCGCCCACCGTGTCGTGGCGACCGCAGGTATCGGCCACAATTTCCAGCAGCACATTGCCGCGGTTGGAAATGAGTTTCGATCCCGCCGTCAGGTAGAGAGCGCCCTGTTTCTTGATGGTGTCGCTCGCGCTGTATCGTTCCGCAAGATCACCGGCCTTGTAGAACAGTGTGTCCGCCGCCTGGTTTCCCTCCAGATCGTGGATGCGGAACAGCTCGCCCGCGCGGATCGTTTTCCACCAGTAATCCCCAGCTCCGATCACCGACCGGTAGCCCGCTTTTTCCGCAACCATCTCGCTCTCTTTCATAGTGACGCTTTCAGTTCGTGGTAATGGACCGTGTTCAGGAATGCCCGCGCGTTCTCGGGATGTGAGAGCAGGCACTCGTCGTCATCGCCCACCGCCGCGCCCTCGAAGACTTCTAACAGAATAGGTTTCGGAAGATACTCCCCGCCCGGTGCGAGCGGGTGCTGGCAGGTATTCATCACCACCAGCGCATCCATTTCCAACCGCAGGCTCACCGAGTCGCCAGCCTCCGAGTTGCCCGGCACGTATCTCAGATTTCCCTCCTCGTCGGTCACCACCTTGCTGAAAAAATTCAGGTTCGGCATCTCATCTCTTTCGCCCATGCCCCATTTCGCCAGCTCGATGAGAAAGCATTCACGCCCGCTGCGGTGCCAATCGTTGTGCCCGTACTGATAGGACAGCCCGCCAAATTTCACCTTCACCTCTTCGCAATCGCTCGCCCCGCAAATCGCATCATGCCATCCCACCGTATCTTCCACGATCGAGGCTACCAAGCGCCCCATGTCCGTGTGCAGGCACAGCCCTTGGCGTAGATAAAAAACCTGCTGCCCCTTGAGCGTGTCTGGCATGTTGTAGCGCTCCGTGCGCTGTTCCGCGTTGTAGAGCATCATCCCCGCGTTCGCCCCGCCTTCGAGATCCGTCAGCTTCAGAATCTTTCCCTTGCCGATGACCTTCGACCACATCCCCGCGCCGGTCAGCTCCACCTTGTAAATCACCTGGTTCATAAAAAATCTATTTCGTGCCCTTCACATGCAGCGGCGGCATGAGATGAGGAGTGAGCGCAAGGTCCGCGCTCTTCACCCCTTTGCAGGCCACCAGCTTGTTGGTCACTTCCCTTAGGCGCTTTGCAGGCCCTTGCATCAGCAGCACCTCCAACACATACCCTTCTTCTAACAGGATGTGCTGGGAGGAAATGACCTCCGCCACATGTTCCCGGCAGATCCGCGAGAGATCGCGCAGCAGGGAGCTTTTCGATTCGTCATAAACCAAGGTCAGCGTCCCTGCCATGACCTCCTTTCCGATTTTTCCCAGATGCTCCGCCGCCTGCGCATGGATCATCTCGGAAATCGCCTGCGACCGACTCCCGAAGCCGCGCGCCATCACCAAACGATCCAGCACCTGGAACGTCTCCTCCGGCATCGAAACCGTCACCCGCCTCAAACCGTCTGCTATCTCTTCTTTCGCCACGCATGAAGAAAAGCATCCTACGAGCCAATGTGAAGAAATTTAATTTATTTCATACGCCCCCCGTTCAATTTTAAAAGGAAATGGGGGATTTGAAATTGAGAGATTAGGTTTCCCCTTCCATCACCTGGACATTCGGCACGGCTCATCCGGAAAGTGAGTGTGTATTTGCGATTAGACCGAACTCAGAAGTGGCAGGGGGATTCATCGGAATTTTGAGTTCCCGAACCACTCCGCACACAACCCCGAGAATAATTTGAACCGCCAAGTCGCCAAGGGCGCCAAGGAAGATTTATCCTAAAATCCGCAGTTCAAACGAAGATTTTCACCGCAAAGGCGCAGAGGTCGCAGAGGGAACGCTGAGAAGAGTTTGTGTTTTGGGATATTGCAGGGCATTTTTCATGGCAATTCCATTTCACCCATTGGGTGAACCAAGCAGTTCCATCGGTTTTCCAAAATTCCTATCTTCCCACATGCAAGGCTCTGCGTTCCTTTGCGACTTCTGCGCCTCTGCGGTGAAAAATTGATACCCAACTGCGGTATTTAGGTTTATCCCGAAATCCGAAGTGGCAGGGGGATTCATTGGAGTTTTGACCACAATGGAAGCGCAGCGAACATGGAGGAACGAACCGCCTCCAAATCCCCAATATCAAATTACCTAATCCCCAATTTCCCTTCCAAATTCAAAGCAGTAGCAGTGTCGCCAGTCCGAGAAAGGCTCCCATGCTGATCACGTCGGTGGCGGTGGTGAGGAAAATGCTGGAGGCGGTGGCGGGATCCGCACCGAAGCGTTTCAGGGTGGTCGGCACGAGGACTCCGGAGATGCCGCTGACGGCACAGGCAATGGTCATGGCGAGCCATGTCACGACGCCGAGCATAAGGGCGTTGGGGTTTCCTTGCGACTTCGCGTAAAGGAACATGCCTGCGCCGGCGGAAATTCCCACCAGCATGCCGTTGAGGAAGCCGAGCAGCGCCTCCTTGCAGGCGGCCTTCGCGGTGCTGCCGGGGCCGAACTCGCCGAGCGTCATGCCGCGCAAGGTGACGGCGAGCGCTTGGCAACCGGTGTTGCCCGATTGTCCGGCCAGCACCGGCAGGAACACGGCGAGAAGTACGATCTGTTCGAGCGTGTGTTCAAAAACGCCGACCACGGCCGCCGCGACGAAGGCGGTAAGAAGGTTGAGCTGGAGCCATGGATGGCGGAAAATGAGGCTGCGTTTCCATGGCGTAGAAAGGCGTTCCTCCTTCTCGACACCGACCATGCTACCGGCCTGCGCGCTCAGCTCGATGGCTTGTTGCTCGAACATCTGCTGACCGCGCACGAGCCCGACCAGCTTCCCCCCGGCATCGACCACGGGATAAACCGGATAGTGGCGATCGAGCGTGGACTTCATTGCGTCGAGGAGCGGAGTGTCCGCTTTGAGCGCGAAAACGTTTTTCAACATGACCTCCTCCAGCCGTGTCGAGTGACTGGTGAAAAGGAGGTCACGCATCGTGATCACGCCGATGAGGTGACCCGATTCATCCACGACGAAACCGTAGGTGATGAAGGCGCTCTTCACCATTTCGCGGAGTTCATCGATCACCTCGCCGATCGTCTGCTGCGGAGCAAACACGCCGATCGGCGGCTCCATCATCTGCCCTACCGAGTCCTGCGGGTATGCGTTAACCACTTCCGGCATCAGTTCCGTATCCATGGATAGGGAAGCTAACCATGCGGGCAGTTTTGCCAAGCGTGTTTGCCAAGAGTGTTTGCGGACGGGATTACGCTTCCGCCAAGCGGATCTTTTCCGCGAGGTATTTTTGGAAATGCCAAATGGGTTCTTCGAGGTGACTGAGCCCGTCCTGCTGAGCAACAGCGGAATGTCCCGGCGCGTGACGGCTCTCGTGGCGGCGGGGTTTGTCACCCGCAAGCAATCGGAGCGCGACGGACGGGTGTTCCGCGTGAAACTCACTGCGAAAGGCCGCAAGGCTCTGGATGCCACATGGAAACGTTACCGACCGCTGATCGACGATGTTTTCTCCCGTTTCCTCACCGAAAAGGAAGCCCTCGTCATGGCGGAGCTGCTGCAGAAAATCCTCCGCGGAACTGGGCTGGAGAGGCACCGTGATCTCCTCGAAAAGGGAATGACTGACGCCCCGAAATAAGCACTTACTCCGGGAGCGGCGAGGTTTCGTCGTAACGCGGAAGCGCATGAACTGCACCGCTCCATCCGAGCGCATCCACGAGCCAGCATTGG
>CAMBTF010000110.1 GCA_945870545.1 Akkermansia muciniphila | reverse complement strand
GAACCGCGCCCGCACTGGAAGAGGCGGCACCCGCTGGCGGCCCGGTGGGGGCGCAGGCAAAAACAACCATCGCCGCGACGATGGAAACGATGAGAGCAGGTGAACGCACAAGCAAAGGTTATCAAGCCCGCGGAAAATGGGAAGCCAATCCGCACCGCACCACTCCGCACCTTCAGCGACGCGGCCTTTGCGCCATCACCATCCGCAGGAGGAAAAGGGGCAACGCTCCGATGAGAAGCCCGGCCGCCGCGATTTTCAGACCCGGAAAAACCCTCGCGCAGTCGCGCTCCATCCCGCGCAGCGCCTCGGCCACCACCTGTTCCTTCGATACGTAAAAAAGCGCATGCGCCGGCATGCCCTCCGAGCTGCCTTCCCGCCGCGCGATCTCGCCGAACTCCGTTTTCACCGGCCCGGGGCACAGCGACATCACCCGGATGCCATGCTCCCGCAGCTCGATGCGCAGCGCCTCGGAAAAACTGCTCACGTAGGCCTTCGTCGCGGCATAGACCGCAAAGTCCGGGATCGGCAGCGTGCTGGCGAGCGAGGAAACATTCAGGATACCTCCCCCACCCTGTCGGATCATGTAAGGCGCCGCGAGATGGCTGAGGTGGGTGAGCCCCTCGACGTTGACCCGGAGCATCGCCTCAAGGTTCGCCCACTCCGCTGAGGCGAACTCGCCGTAATCTCCCAGACCCGCGTTATTCACGAGCAAGTCGGGCGCGAAGCCCGCCTCTGCGGCCTTTGCCATCGCCGCGACCCTATCGCCCGCCTTCCCGAGATCCGCTGCGATCACCATCACGGCCGTTTGAGGAAAATCCACCCGCAGGCTCTCCGCAATCCGCTCCAGCCTTTCCGCACGCCGCGCCACCAGAACCAGCTTTCCGACGCTCCCCGCCAGCTGCCGGGCAAACTCCTCGCCCAGACCCGACGAAGCACCTGTCACCATCGCGCAATCGAACATGTTTTCCATGCGCCCAGCAAAACCCCGCCCGGCGCGCGCGCAACCCCTCATTCGCAAAAAAAACGCCACCCCGCGGACGGAATGGCGTTTTGGAAAGGATGGGAAACTTACTCGGCCTTGCCCTCAGCGTTCACCTTGACCACGCGCAGCGGCACGCGGATGAGCACCTCGTCGTCGCAGCCGATATCGATCGAGTAGATGCCATCCTCGGGGAAACGCAAGCCCTGCAGGTTCATCACGATGTTGCGCGTGAGGAAAGGCGCACCCTTGGGGAGCTGCACTTCGAACTCCGGCTTGATCGGCATATTGTTCGGATCGAGCGATTCGCCGTCCTCGTTGATGATGTTGATCGAGAGCTTGTGGCGGCCGATGTCTTCCTGCGTGAAGCAGAAACGCATCGCCAGCGAGCAGGCAGGATGCACCACCGGCAGCGCGCGGGCCGCAAGGGTATCGAAGGTTCCGGAGATGACAAGCTTGCCGTTGTAGTCGGCCGCGAAGTCACAAAGAGTGGCGATTTGGATGTCCATGTTGGTTGGGGATGGTTGGTTATCCGGCAGGCCCGGCAGGGCACGGCGGCGCGACTTGTCTAAACTCCCTATCCAGCGCGTAAAGCTCAAAGCGATGGCGGACGGCATCAAGCAAATTTCAGGCAGTCGGTTGACTTTTCCGTTTCCCGCCGCCATAGCGGTCACATGTCCAATGCACTGCAACCCAAACCTAGGGTTTTCGGCCAGAAAGTTCGTATCTGCGTCGTCGCCTCCAAATACAACGAAAAGTTCACCGATTCGCTTGTAGATCACGCGATCGAGGAACTGGGAGAGGTTTTACCCATGTCCCGCATTGACCTGATCCGGGTAAACGGGGCGTTCGAGATTCCGGCCACGGTTGCCAACCTGCTGGAGCGCGAACTTTTCAGCTGCGTGATCGCCCTTGGTGTGATCATCCGCGGGGAGACCAGCCACGCGGATCTGATCGCATCCTCCGTGACGAACTCCCTCCAGAGCATCTCCGTGCAATATCGCATCCCCGTGATCCACGAGGTGCTGCTTGTTGAAAACGAAAAGCAGGCTCATGTGCGCTGCATCGGCTCCGCCAAGAACCGGGGCCGCGAAGCCGCCCGCGCCGCCGCTAACATCATCGAAGTCTTCGCCGAGATCGAGAAATCGATGCCTTTGGAAGAGAAACGAAAATCAAAATAAGCAGATGTTGAGCCGCAGGCAAATCAGGGAATCCGCCATCCAATTCCTCTATTGCTCCGACCTGGAGGGTGGGTCGGATCCCGCCGCCTTGCGCGAGCCGTTTTGGGAATTTCTCACAGAAACCGACCGTCGCAATCTACAGGTCGCCACGTTCCGCACCGTCCACCACCTTGCTCATGGCCGCGAGGAAAGGCTGTCCGATTTTGTCGAACGCTCACAACCTGCGCTCGCCCACCTTACGGCCATGCCGCAAGCCGAATCCCTGAAGGAAGCCCTGACCCGCCTCCTCGCATTGGAATCATCCTGGAGCATCGCGTTCTCGAAGCTCGGCAAACTCCCCAAAACCGGCGAAGACTCCGCCGTCGCCGATGAGTTCACGGACGCCCTCGGGAGCTTTTTCAGAACCGACCGCGACCTCGCCTTCCACCGCGAGCAGTTCTTGCGCAGCGCCATCGATTTCCCCTCGCTCAAACCCCATCTCGAACCCGTCACCGCCTCCGTCCGCCGACTACAGCGCATCTCCGACCGCGTCCGCATGGTGGAGCAGCCCGAGAATTTCCCGGAACAGACGGACCTCGCGAAACTCCGCGAATCGAAATCCGAGATCGCCGCCCTCCGCACCCGCACCGACGAACTTGTGGACGCCATCCTCGCTGCCAAAGGAGAAATCGACGCAAAGCTCGCCAGCATCGTCGAGAATTTCTCCCCCGCCCGCATCGACCCCGTGGATCGCGCCATCCTGCGCCTCGGCACTTACGAACTGATCCGCACGGATACCCCGCCCAAGGCGGTCATCAACGAAGCCATCGAACTCGCCAAACGCTTCGGCACCACTGACTCCGGCCGTTTCGTGAACGGGATACTCGACAAGGTGGCGAAGGGCTGAGAACGGGAAGATTGATTCAGGCAATCGCAAACTCGAAGCACAACCGTGCGTTGAAGCACTCGCTGTAACAGTTTTGCCAAGGTGATCCCAGTATGATGAAGAGGCTTCCAATCACGTCCCAGCCCTCGCGCACCAGATTTATCCACAACGGAAGAATCACGCAGGAATGGTCACTCATTCGCCGGAACCACAACGAACCACCCGCGCCAGCGGCACGAAGCAAACCTAAAAAATTTCCCTTTATCTCAAGGACTTTTGGCAAACGGTCTATCTCGATTTCTATGACATGCCGCACACACTCTACGTCCGCGCCCGCCCGGGACACGCCCGCCGTTGAATGAATCAACTCGTTTTCCCGAACACCGCCGAATACTCGGAATCATTCAGCAGGTGCGCCGCCGATTCGAGTGACAGACCCGCCTTCGCGATGTCCTTCGCCGCATGCAAACGGCTGCACTCCGGGTGCGCCTTTGCGGTGAAATTGCCCCTCTGCAACTGCTGATTTTAGGTTGATTCTTGGTGGTCTGACCAAGATCCAAGCTTGATGAAACGGCGACCGAAGATCGCCGCCACGATCGCCACGAACACCGTCACGCCGGCTGCTGTTGGGAGATGCAGTGCAGCGTGCCGCCTTCCTGGACGAGGTCTAGGCAGTCAATGGCGATGATCTCGCGGTCGGGGAATTGTTCGGCGATGATGCCGAGGGCGCGGTCGTCGTTTTTCCGCTGGCGGAAGGTGGGGACGAGGACGGCGTGGTTGAGGATGAGGAAATTCACGTAGGAGGCGGGGAGGACGGGCAGGCGCCAGCCGGGGATCTCGCAGGCCTGCGGGAGGTGGATGGGGAGGATCTCGTAGGTGCGGCCAGCGGGGGTGAGGAAATGTTTCAGGCGGTCGGTGTTGTCGGCGAGTGGGGCGTGGTTCGGTGAGGAGGTATCCGGCTCTTGGCAGGCGAGGATGGTGTCTTCGTTGGTGAAGCGGGCGAGGTCGTCGATGTGGCCGTCTGTGTCATCGCCCTCGATGCCTTGGCGGAGCCAGAGGATTTCGGAGACGCCTAGTGTGTCGCGGAGTTTTTGTTCGGTTTCCTCGCGGGAGAGGTGGGGGTTGCGGTTCGGGTTAAGCAGGACGGCTTCGGTGGTGAGGAGCTGGCCGCGTCCGTTGACCTCGATCGCGCCGCCTTCGAGGATCATGCCGCCTTTGAAAATCGGCAGGCCGAGGGCGGCGGCGATGCGTTCCGGGATGGCGTTGTCGAGATCCCAGGGGCCGAATTTTCCGCCCCATGCGTTGAATTCCCAGTCGGTAACGGCGATCTTGCCTGCGGCATTTTTCACGAAGATCGGGCCGTGGTCGCGGCACCAGACGTCGTTGTTCGGGTGGTCGTAGAGTTCGAGATGGGCGGGATCGGCCTTGGCGCGGTTGCAGGCGGTGGCGATGTTTTCATGGGAAGCGCCGGGGGCGTTGATGCGGACGGTTTGCGTATGCGAGATGGCCGCGGCGATCTCGGCGAACTTGGTATGGATGATATCGCGTTTCTCGCCGCCCCAATGGCGCGGATCGTCCACGGGCCAGGAAAGCCAGATGGCGCTTTGCGGCGACCATTCGGGCGGCATGGCGTAACCAGATTGCGCAGGAGTCATCTCGGCAGCTTCCCGCTTTCCGAGGCAGACTTCAATCCCAACCATCGGTGAACGCGCCGCTGACTTTCTGCGAAAAAACGATTCCGTGACGAAATCGTGGCAGATGGTCGATTTTATCCGTGTGGTGGCTGATGTATTCAAAGTCCGCAGGTCGTGAAGTCGCCGGGTTACAACTCGTTACTCACCGTCTCCCCCGGGCATGAGGAAGGGCTTGGCAAAAACAACCTCAACAATCTGCTGGGAGCCCTCGCCGCCGAAAAACTGGTATCCGATGCCCTTGCTTCCGATTCCGACAACATCACCCGAAGATTCAGGCTAGAGACGGGAATGACGCCCGCCGCCGCCTGTGAGATCCTGAAGGAGATTCGGACGCAGGAAGGCGATGTGAAGGAACTCAAATGGCTGGGGATACGCTACATAGGGCACAGGGTGATTGAGGAGGTCACGACAATGTATTCCACAGGAAAGTCGAGTTCCGTTCGTCTTGCACAGATCACGCGCCAGCCCGACGGATCGCACAAGGTTGATTTCGGTTCATACATACGCAAGACCAGCCATCCCTGGAATGATATCGTGGACGGCAATGTGGAAACTTGCCTCGTACGGGTGATGATTTCCAAATCCGCTTATCACAACGGAGTTTTCCGCGATGACACGAAATGGTGCGCTTACAAGATCAGTTCCCCGGACATGGACACAACCCTCCATGCTTACGCCGAAATCGGCTCCGAAGAGGAAATTCGTATCAGGGATATCCTCGCGACCGATGCGCGGTCACCGCGCGTTACGCTTCAGATCCGAAGGAACGAAACGCTGCTGCCGAAGCAATTCAAGATCAGCCAGGTGATCGCCCGTGACTGGATACATGATGATGTATCCATTGAATCGGCAGGGCGCTGAAGCAGCTGGAGGAATGGAAGGACGCGGCGGAAAGACGGCAGGCTCCGCATTCGTTCCACACCGGTGGCATGCCTGCTGATTTCTGAATTAGACCGTCTGCCCAAAGTCTGTGCTTTATTTGGGCGACACTCGGCGTGTCCGCTCCTTGCGTTTCAATTCGTTCACCTGCTCCTTAGCAGCGGTGCTCCTCTTCCTCCAGATCCTGTAACACACCAGTAAAACCACTGCGCCGATTATCCCCAGCCATGCGTAAGTCGGGGGTTGTTTATTAGCAGCCGGGGCCACGGGCGTGGGCATGGGCTTGGATTTACTAGGTCTCTTCGAAATGCGGGTTTTCGGACCATTCTGCGGCGGAGTCAGCCTCCCCTTGGACTCCCTGAGCATTTTGGCAGTATTGGCGTCGCGTGTTCTCTGGTCGGGGAGGGCCACTTCCCCCTTGAACTCCCTGAGCGCCTTGTCGGTATCGGCGTCGAGCGTGGTCAGGCCGGAGAGGTCCAGATCCCCCTTGAAATCCGCGAGCGCCTGAGCCGTATCGGCGTCAAGCGTAGTCAGGCCGTTGAGGCGCAGAGAAGAACCCTTGAAATCCGCGAGCGCCTTG
>CAMBTF010000109.1 GCA_945870545.1 Akkermansia muciniphila | reverse complement strand
CGTCATCGGGAAATGATCGGCCTGCGCACGATGCCGCGCATGATCGTGGTGCCGGTCACTCGCTGGTTTCTGCGGTTCCTGCGTTTTGCGGTGGGGCCGGAAGATCCGATCCAGGATGCCGCGATTATCCGCATGGCGCGTGAAACCGCCTGAAACGATCAGGGTTTCGGTAGCGCGAGTCCGGTGGGGAGATCCACCTTGAGGGTGCGGTCGGCATGTATCTTGACGGGATGGAAGAGGGGGAGGAACAGCAGGGATTTTATGATGCGGGAAAATGACAGTGCGGCGCGCGTTTCCAGCTTTGAGCCCGAACTCCGAAGTTGCAGGGGGCTTCATTGGAATTTTGACCACGGATGGCACGGATTTTCACGGATTTAAGAATACACCGAACAGGTTTTAAAATCATTTCCATAACTCTTTCATAATCCGTGCCCATCCGTGCCATCCGTGCCATCCGTGCCATCCGTGCCATCCGTGCCATCCGTGCCATCCGTGGTTCAATTTCGGTTTTCGGGTCGAAAGCTGTGAATGAAGAATCACAGCAGTCCAGAGCCTGCGGCGTTCTCTACTTGGTTGCCGGCACGAATGGGAAGAATTTGAACCGCCAAGACGCCAAGTTCGCCAAGCTATAGCGCTTGCCAAAAGTGCTTTCGTTTTCGAGAACGGAAATTTAAACCACGGAGGGCACGGAGTTCACAGAGTTAAGATGCGGTAATGAATTTTTACGAACGGACTTTTGGCAAATGGTCTAAATCCGTGAAAATCCGTGCCATCCGTGGTTCAATTTCTTCTTTAGGTTCATAGGTTCAAGGTTGATGAGTGGCCAGCCAACCTGAGGGTCAGATTACCAGTTTTGCAGAATCACTTCCCGCCTGCCCCGAAGGACTTGACCCATGAATCGAGATTCTCGGCGTCTTCGATGGCAGCTTCCAAGTCCTCAAAGACTTTGATCTGGCCAGCCGCCTTTGCCTCGTCCTTGAGGACGGTGATCTTGGCGACATAAGCGTTACGAATGATTCCGATGCCAGCTTCGGCTTTGGCGGCGATCGCGACCTGCTTTTCGCAATGGTAATTGACCATTTTCAGCATCTCTTTGGAGGCATCGATCTCGCCACTTTCCAGTTTTGTTTTTATCGCATCAATATCGAGGCGGTTGCCAGCGACGTTTTCCTGGAGCGCGTTGACGCCGGGGCCGTATTGCTCCTTGATGGTGCTGTTGGAGTTCTTGATGTATGAATCGAGATCCCAGTTGAGCTTCTTGATGTTGTTGGCGTGCTCGTCCTCAAGGTTTTTGGCGGCGGCGAGGATCAGTTCCTTCACCTTGGCGTCGAGTTCCGCGGCTTTGTCGGTTATGTCGTCTTTGTCGTTTCCGGCGGGTGTAGTGGATACGGATTTGGATGCTTTTTCGTCCGCGCTCCACTCGATGAGGAGGCCATCGGCCGTATTGCCGCGCTCCATGGCGGTCCAGCCATTGCGGGGAATGAGCACCAGGGCCACACCCTCCTCGGAGGCTTTGGAATCATCCGCCCAGACGGCGGTTTTCCAGGGTTCACCGGTTACCCATTGCCAGAGGCTGTCGTCCAGCGAGCCGCCGAGCCAGATACCTTCCTGCGCCTGGATGCGTTGGGTGATCCTGGCGATCTCCGCGATCTCCTCCGAGGTGGCGGCGACAAGGAGGTGACCGCCGCTGCTCTTGGCGATCCCATCGGCTTCCGCCCAGGTTACGGGACGCTTGACGAAAAGATAGCGCCGCTCACCGGAAATAATGGTGCCAGGCGGGAAAACGGGAGCTGCCCCTGCCAGCGAGGCGCGGGTGGCAGCGAGCAGGTTGGCGAGCGAACCGGGGTTCGAGCCATCGCCGCGCCACTCGATGACAAAGGGGTGTGATTCGTCCGCGTTCGCGGTGGCAAAGCCGCCGTTTTCCCCGGCGATGAGGAAGAGGCCACCACCCTCCGGCGGGGAGGACGGGGACCAAGGCTTGCCGTCGCTGAGTACCCATGTATCGCCGCCACTCCGCGCCGCACCAAGCCAGCAAGAACGTCCTTTTATGAGTTCCAAATTGAGCCAGCCGAGGTCAGCGCTGGGATCGGCAAGGTAGGCACCGTGTTCCTCGGCGAAAGAAAAGGCATCCGCCCATGGCATGGTTTTCTCGACAAGGAGATAGGTGCGATCGCCCTTTGTCACGCTGCCCACGGGCATTTCCGAGCGCCTTCCAGCCGCTAAGGCCGAGCGCAGGCGATCCAGGGAATCCAGCGAGCTTTCCTCCTCCTCGGTGTATGCGGGGATTTGCTGCTCCGGTTGCGGAGCGCGGCGGTTCCTTTGCTCCAAGACCTGCTGCGCGTCAGCGAGCGCGGCGGCCTGTTCCTTGGCGAGCTTCTGCCTCGTGATGATCTCAAGGTTCTCCTTCTCACGATCCGCTCGGACTTTTTTCTGAAACTCCCATGTGAAAAAGATCGCGATTAGCAGAACGATGATGAGGGCGATTTTCACCAACAATTTCGATTCGGAGTCTGCCTTGGGAAGAACCTGGGTGGCCGCGGCTTTCCCGACATTGGCAGCGCGCACCGGGGTGGCGGCGGGTTTCGCGGTGGCTTGGTTGAGCGCGGTTTGGAAAGCGCGGGCGTCGGCATAGCGCTTGAGCGGATCGGGATCGGTGGCTCGGTTGATGACGGCCTCCACCGCGGGGGGGCAATCGCAAACGGCGGAGGGTGCCGGTGACTCTGGCGAGAAGGATTTTCCGGTGATCAGCCCGTGGAAAATGGCGGCGACGGAATACACGTCGGAACTCTTCGTCGCGGCCGAGGGGTTTGCGAGCACCTCGGGAGCTGTGAAATGCGTGGGCGGAGTCTCCGAGGCATCGGTGTGGACGGCACGGCCAAACCCAAAATTCCCAATCTTCGGAAGCGCGTCCTGGTTGAGCAGGACACTGAGGTTGTCTAGGTGGCCGTGGATCAGGCCCGCCTCGTGGGCGCGGGCGAGCCCTTCACAAATCGCATCGATGATCGTCAGCGCCTGGCCGAACTCGACGATGTGCCCCTGGGTGGAGCGGGCGAGGGATTTCCCCGGCACGAACTCCATGACGAGGTAGAGCATACCGCCCACCTCACCGGAATCGAGGATGCCGATGATGTTCGAATGGCGCAGACCGGCAGCGAGCTTGCACGAGTTGCCGAAGGCCTTACGAAACTCGGGATCCGCGCTGAGCAGGGGGGAGAAAACTTTCAGCGCAACCTGCCTGTCGAGCGATTTCTGGTTCGCAAAAAAGACGGCCCCAAGATCGCTCGAAGTGATCTTCGCGGTAAATTCAAACGCGGGAAGAAGGTGATTCATCGCCTCCGGTGTGGGCGGCCATTCGGGTGAGTGGGACATAAATGAGAGTGTAGAGGGAAAAGTAGCAAGTAGGTCGGACGTATGGTGACTGGCGGTTTGGATCATCCATTGGGATTTACGGATTCATACATGCGGCTTTCGCTGGTTTTACCTCTGCGGATTCAAAAATATACAAAAAGCCTGCAAAAAAAGCCAGTCTTTCGATACAGGGCTTTTTCCCGCCTCCGGACTAGTCACTAGGTCTATCAACAGCCCTCGCCTCAAAAGTGAATTCCTAGCCACTTAACTTCCTTGCCTTTCTTCAGGCAATCCCTTACGTGTTTTTCCGTTATGCAAACTACGATATCTAATCAACCACAGGGCAATACTCACTCGAAAAAAGGCCTTGGGACAGGCGCAAAGATCGGCATCGGCTGCGGTGCTATCATTGCCTTAATCATCCTCGGACTCGTCATTGTCAGCAAGATCTTCGGCGATAAATTCATGAATTTCGCCGAAGACGCGCAGCAAAACCCAACTCGTGCCACCGCCACCATGATGGTGAGCGCAGGCGCTGGAACCATGGTTGCTGAAGATGATGCCAACAAACGATACACGTTGAAAGATCCATCTGGAAAACTCACCACCATTTACTGGGACGAAAGCAAGCAAGCCCCGGAAGTGATTGATGGTGATTTCTCCGCGATTCCTGTCGTCCCGGCTCCCTCTGCCGGACCTTGAAGAACTCACGCTTGGCGCGCTCGCGCTGGATCGCCCTCCACCATAAAAAAGCCAGGCTTTTTAACGCTGGGCTTTTTAACGCTGCTGGCTGTTTTGATGCTGTTGGCAAAGGGCTGAGAGGTTGCCACGCGGGGGTGGGGTGAAAAAACCGGAAACTCCCCGCTTTACAAGCTGGGGGGGGCTACGCATATTCCGCCGCCCATGATTTTCGTCGCAATTAACTGGCTCTCCATCAGCATCAACCTCCTTCTGGTTGTCTTCGTCATCGTCTGCCTGCTGATGGCACTTCTCATTCTTATGCAACGCCCCAAACAGGAGGGATTGGGCGCGGCGTTTGGCGGCGGCGTGACCGATCAGGTCTTCGGTGCCCGCACCACCAACGTCCTCCAGCGCGGCACGGTTTACCTCGGCTCGATGTTTTTCATCCTTTCCCTGACCCTGGCGATCCTGATCGGGAAACAGACAAAACAGAAAACCTTGCTGGAACCGGAAAAGGCCGTGGCAGCGAAGTCCGCCGACAAAGCAGAGGAGAAAGCCGCCGAAGTGGAGCCTCCGCCATCGCTGGTCGATCAGCTTCCTGCCGAAGACGCGCCCGCTCCCGCTGAGGAAGTTCCTGCTGCGCCTGCCGTTGAGGAAGCACCGGCCCCCGTGGAAGCACCTGCTCCGAACGCGGAAGCACCTGCTCCTCCCGCCGAAGAAGCACCTGCGCCCGAGGCACCCGTCGAAAACGCGCCGAACAAATCCGAGTGAGCCTGACGATTGTAAGATGTGAAAGAGGCTCAAGCGGAAGGCGACGCACCACATCATCTCGCCGTCTGGGCGCGCGATGAGGCATTTCCCCTAGCGGGCGAGGGCTACGGATGGGTCGATCAAAAAGGCGGACGCCACGCTTGTGCCACCTTTGGGGATCTTTCCCAAACGATTCGCGAGGATAAAGCCAGTGCGGTGAGTCTCGTCTGGATCCCTGATTCGCGGTTTTGCCGGGTTCCGGAGGACATCGCAGCATTGGCGGAGCCGATCAGCGAGATCAGGAGACGCTGGGCGGCGGATGATCTGGCGGATGCGCAATATCGGCTGAGGAATTTCGGAATCGGAGTGGCGGTTTTGCTCGGCTACATGGCCTTCCAAGCATGGGGGCTTTTCGGTCAGCGTCAAGAGGCAAGCGGGCTGGATCTGGGGCTGGACGAGCGGTTGGAATTCATCGCAAGAACCCTGATCGCATCCACCTCTGTCGGTCTCGCAATGCTTGCGTTCCTGATCTTCGCGTTCATACCGTGGTATCAGGCGCGGAAAAAAATGGCTGAGATCAGGCACCACGGCGGGAGTATTACGCCGAACGTCCCGCTGATCCGTTTCGAGACCTGGCTGGATTTTCAGAAGGCTCCCGTGACCCGGGTTTTGCTCGGGATGATCACGCTGGTGTTCCTCGCGCAGGTCATCAGCGATCGATCCATTTTCACTTTCCAAACTTCCATCGAGCGGGCGGGCTTGATGAAAGAAGCCTACCGGGGAGGGGAGTATTGGCGGCTTTTCACCGCCCCCATGCTCCATGGCGGGCTGATCCATTTCGTGATGAACGCCGTTGGTTTACTCTATCTGGGGAAACGGCTAGAGGTGTTTGCGAGTTGGCCCCACGTGCCGATGGTTTTCCTTTTCTCTGCCATGGTCGGCGGCGAGGCCTCGGCACGTTTTCTCGATGCTCCCTCGGTCGGTGCTTCCGGCGGGTTGATGGGCTGGCTGGGTTTTCTGCTCGTTTTCGAAACGCTCCACTCGGCGCTCGTCCCGAGGAGCGCGAAGCGCCGCCTGCTCGGTGGCGTGCTGATGACGGCGCTGATTGGCGTGGTGGGATACCGTTTCATTGACAACGCGGCGCACTTTGGCGGCTTGTTGGCGGGGATGGCATACGCTGGCATTGTTTTCCCGAAATCCAGCTCCGTGCTGCGCCCGAAGATGAATGTGACCGACCGCATCGTTGGGGTGGGTTCGCTGGCGGTGATCGCCGCCTCAGCGATTTTCGCGGCGATCCGGATAGTGGGTTGAGGCTGCATTTCTATTGCTTGCGCGTTTGTCGGTTCAAGGTCTAGGCTCGCACCACGACATGAGCGAAAGACGGGTAGTGATCACTGGAAT